>JBBFMI010000141.1:0-5558 GCA_037478635.1 Candidatus Geothermincolales bacterium
AGGGCGGGGGTGGAGGACCTGGAGGCGGTCGTGCCCTACGTCCTGTGGTTCAAGCTGATACCCACGGACCGGGCCTGGGCGGACAGGCCGGAGTTCATGAACGACCGCATAGCCCTGGTCCGGGACATGTTCGCCGTCTCCAGGAACCATTACCTGAAGAGCCGGAGGATGATCCGGACCCTGGACGCGGTGCTGGACCTGTACGAGAGGGCGATGAAGGGCCAGGAGGTGGAGGCCGGGCTGGTGCTGGAGGCGCTGGCCTCGCTCAAGAACTACGACTCGCCCGCCAAGTACCCCATCGCCACCATGTTGCGGCAGGTCTACCGGGAACTGGCGGGGAGGGAGGCCTGAGTTGCGCGCTCCCTTTACCGACCCACGGGAAGCGCTCGAGAGGGCCATGGCCTTCTGCGGCTATCCCCGCATGATGGAGCCGGAGCTGGTGGCCGATCCCGGCCACCATCCCCATGCCGAGAGGCTCAACGGCAGGTTCGGGCTGTGGGAACCCTCCGAGAACCGGGTTTACATCAACCTCCCCGAGATCCACGAGCGGCTCGGCCTGGAGAACCTGGAGGCGGTCCTGGTGTACCAGGTTCTCCACTACGCCCTGGCGCCCTTCGACGCCAGGACCGCCCTGAAACTGACCGCCTCGGCCAAGGTCGCCCTGGACGGCTGCGGGGACGAGGGGAAGGGGAAAGGGGCCTCCTTCTCGGAGGCCCTGAGCCTGCAGCGGGTTTTCTGCGACGTCGTCAACGTGACCTACGCCGCTCTCAACGGCATGAGGGAGGAGATGATCCGCCTCTACCGGGCCATGGACCGGGACAAGGGATGGCGGGCCACCATGTTCTGGAAGTTCCTGCTCTGCCTGTTCGAGGAGCTCTGGGACTGTCGGGGCTCGCTCCTCGAGTGGGCGCCCCGCGGCCTACGGGAGGACGCCCGGAGGATGGGGGCGGTGCTTCTGAGGCGCCCTTTCGCCGCTACCACCTGGGAGGAGAAGATAAGGCTGATGGCGGGGTTCTTCCGCAAGTACTATCGGGACGGGGACGAGATGGACGACGCCCGCCTAATGGACCACGGCATCGACGAGCTGCGGGGAAGGTCCATGGAGCAGCTCCTGAGGGAAGTATCGGCCGATCTGGGCCTGCAGGATTTCAAGGACATCGTCTGCAGCCTGGGGGAAGGGTCCGAGATACAGGCCTTGGTGTGGTTCTACCGGGACCTGGCCCGCCGTTACGAGGTGCGGATCCGGCCGGTGAGGAGCGAGTCCGGCGAGGAGGTGCCCCACGCCCCCCGGGCCTGGGGGTTGGGAGACCCGCTGGAGAAGCTGGACCTGGCCTACACCCTTTACACGTCGGGCCGGGCGGTGCCCACCCTGACCACCAAGCAGTGGGACCGGGCGCGCCTGGATATCCCCGCCAGGAGGAAGACCCCGCCCGACGTGGTGATCGTGCTGGACGCCTCGGGCTCCATGACCAACCCGTCGGTGGAGGTGGCCAACGCGGTGCTGGCGGGCTTCGTGCTCGCCCGGTCGGCGGCCAACATGGGGGCCAAGGTGGGGCTGGTGGTCTACTCGGATCAGCAGCGTTCCTACCTGGTGGAGCCCACCTGGCACCTGCGGAGGGTGGAAGAGGGCCTGGTGACCTATTATGGCGGGGGCACGGTCTTCCCGGTGGAAGAGTTCCGCTACCTCGCGGGGCGGGAACCCCACCGCCCCAAGCATTTTTGCCTGATATCGGACACCGAGATCGTGAACCTCCAGGAGGCCAAGCAGATCCTGCAGGAAGCGCTCGCCGTGCACCCCGAGAATTCCGGCTCGGTCTTCCTCGTGGACCAGAGCTACAACCGGAACGCCGAGGTGCTCGGGGAGGCCGGGTACCAGGTGTTCCCGGTAACCCGCGGCGAGGACCTGGTGAGGGTGGTGGCGGGAAAGGCCCACGAGCTCTACGCCTGGTGAGGGGCGGACGGCCGACCGGGCGGAGAAGACGGTGGGGGAGGGCATCCCGTTTTCCTTGGAGGTCATCGATGCGCTTTCCGAGACCGCACCTGGGAGAGGGAAGGGAATCCCTGGAGGAGATCCTGAGGACGGCCAGGCGGGAAGAGAGGGCCGAGAGGGAGCGCTACGAGAGTTTCAGCGTCCGGGACCTCTTCCTCTCCCTGCGCAGCCGCGACAGGATGAGCAAGAAGAGGGTGAGGAAGGCCCTGCCGGAGAGGGACGACGAGGAACTGCTGGGGCTGATCTCTAAGCTACTGGAAAGGGCCGCCACCGCGTACCTTTCCTTCCGGTCCCGGTGGGAGAGGGAGGTGCTCGGCTACCTCACCAGCATCGGGGCCGAGGTCAGCGCCGCGCTGGGGCTCGGCCCCTTCCGGGTGCCCGACGGCCTGGATTACGTGGGCCTGGAGGCGGAGGGAACGGGTTCCCTGCGGCCGGCCATAACGGCGCGGCACCTGGGGTCCTTCGCCGGCATGAAGGCGGTCAACCTCGACCTTAGCGTCTCCACGCTGGGGGATTACTGTTTCCGGAGGGCGGTGGGCTGCCGGGTGGAGGCGGAATCGGTGGGCAAGTGTTTCGGCGAGGAGGCGGAGGAGCTCTTCCTCCGGGCCGGGCGAGCGGGGGATTGGCTTTTCCTCAAGTCCGTCCGGTGCAGGGGCGAGGTGGGCGAGGTGGGGAGGCTCGCGGGCCTGGATTCCCGGGGCCTCCAGCTCTTCGCCCGGAGGGCGGGAGCTGAGCTGGGGGCCAGGGCGGAGGAGGCGGAGATCCACGTCACGGAGAGCTTGAAGGGCCTCGGGCTGCGGGGCAGGGGGACCGTGTACCTGGCCCCGCATCTTTACCGGGCGGCCCTGGAGACCAGGACCTCTTTCGTGCTGGTCGAGCGGGAGGAAGGCCTTGACCCCGGAGGAGGCGATCGGGAGGCTTGAGGGGCACCGGGTGGGCTCCTGTAGCCTGCACCCGGCCAGGCTGAAGATGGGAAGGACCCCGCGGGAGGCGTACTTCGCCCTTTTCCTCTCCTGCCCGGAGGGGATGTCGGAGGATCCGGTGGTGGAGGGCCTCTACCGGAGGGCCGGGGATGGCGGTGGCGGCTCCTGGGTCGAGTTCCGTTACCGGCCAGCCCTGGGCTTTCCCGGGGGCGCCCTTCTCGACCTGGAGGACGCGGGGCTCACCCGGGAGGTCTTCCTGTCCTTGAAGGACCTCATCGGGCCGGGGGGTTCTTTCCACGTGGTGTACGGCGCGGAGCCCCACCCCTTTTTCCGGGAGACGGAAAGGGGCCTCAAGCTCGGCTTCCCGCCCTTCCTCACCCCCCTGGGGAAGGTGCTGTGGGAATGCGGGTTCCGTTGGTTCAAGGACTGGTACTTCCCCGAGGGATGGCTGGAGGGGTCCATGAAGCTCCAGGCCACCCTGCCCCTGGATGAGGGGGCGGCGCAGGAGAGGGCGAGGGATGCCTCGGCGGAGCTGAGGGCGTTCCTCGAGAGGGTGGAGGGAGGGATGGTGGAGCGCGGGGAGCTGCTGGAGAGGGCGATGGCGAGGGCCCGCGACCTGGGCTTCATCCCGTGACCCGGGAAAGTGGATGGAAAGGCCCGGGTGGGAAGCCGGGGGGGCGCCACCGATGCGCCCGTCGCCGCCCGGGGCCGGGGACCTGGCCCGATGGGAAGCGTCTCCCCAAGACGAGGGGAGGGCCTTATCCGGGGACCTTCTCCGGCACGGGGTCCCGGGAGGCATACCGGTATCCCCGGGGGACGGCTTCCACTACAGATGCATGCCCGCGCTGGAAGTCCCGCAGTCGGGATAAGGGCGTCACGACGCCGTTTCTGCGGTAGCCTTATGAGATTTTTTCTTAGGGATCGGGAATTTTCCTGGAGGGTGCGCATTGGAGGAATACCCTTCTTTCGAGGAGGAGCCCTTCGAGGAGGAGCCCAGGCCTCGTCGAGCGCTGGTCAGCGCCCTGGTCGTGATCGCCCTCGTCCTCCTGGCGGCGTTCCTGCTCTGGGAGGCGGGAATCCTGGGAGGGCTTATCGACCTGATCCGGGGAACGAGCCCGGGCGGGTGGAGGGGCTTTGACTGGCAAGAACTGGAAGTCAGGCTCACCCTGAGAGCCAGGTCAACGGAAACGGCGAGATACCTCGAGCTGAAGGTGGCGATCCCTCCCGCGAGGCCAGGTTTCCAGGAGGGGGAGTTCCGGGCGGAGCCGGCCCCGGAGGAGAGGTCGAGAGACGGGGATAGGGAATACCTGGTCTACCGCTTCCAGCCTGTCCCCGCCGAGCTGGATTTGGTGATACGGGGCGACGTGTTCCTGCGCAGGATGGACCTGGAGTCAGCGGCCGAGGGGGGAGGGTACCGCACGGCTGAAGACCTCGCCCCCTTCCTCGTCCCGGAGGGGAAGGTGGAGTCGGATGCGCCGGAGATAAGGGAGTTGGCCGAGGGGATCGACGGCGAGACGGACCGGGAGGCGGCGGTGGAGATATGCAGGCTGGTGGGACGCCTGCTGGAATACCGCAGGGATTCGGATGACGGCGGGGCGGTGGAAGCCCTCAGGAGGGGATGGGGCAACTGCACGGACTATTCGCGCCTGATGACGGCGGTCTGCCGGGCCAGGGGCATACCCGCCCGCATCGTGCGGGGACTGCTGGTGGAGAGGTCGATCGCGGCGGAGGAGTTCGCCGACCACCTGCACCAGTGGGTGGAGGTCTACCTCGAGGGATGCGGATGGGTGACCTTCGATCCCACCATGGCGGACGATGACCCGGGGATGGCGGAACGGCTGCCGCCGTTCCACCTGGCGCTGGGGACGGGCGAGGGCGATCCCGGCCTGGGGGGAGGGGACGTGTGGTACGCCGAGTCGGGAGGAGGCAGGGTGGAGGTGGAGTGGGCGGTCGAGGTGACCGTCCTGGACAAGGGCAAGGGCGGGATGCCGACCCGCTCTCAGTAGCGGAAGCCCAGTATCCAGGCCAGGATGTTCATGGCCAGGGGGACCGCGTAGATGGCCGCCGTGGCCTTGAGCTTGGCCGAGTCGCTCTTTAGCTCCAGCACCAGGTTGGCGGCGGCGAACCAGTAGAAGTAGCCCACCAGGAATATGAGCCAAATGCCGGCGAAGCTCCGGTTCCACCAGGGATACTCCCACACCAGGTGGCCGCCCAGGTTCAGGATGACCTCCACCAGCACGCAGAAGCAGGCGAAGAAGAGGGCGAAGAACCAGCGGTTAGGGATCCCCAGTATTTTCCTGTCTTTCTCGGGCAGTAGGGAATGGTAATACACCAGGCCAAGCAACAGGAAGGTGAAGATTATCTCCAGGTTCCACCCCACCATGACCCTGAAGGCGGTGTCCCCCGGGGTGGTCCACACCGCAGACCGCTTGCTCAGGTGAAACACCCATCCGTTCCAAGTCTCGTTGAAGAAGTCGCAGCCGAATACCACCAGGGCGGCGAAAAGGGGGTCCCAGTTCCCCGTGGCCCGGCAGGCCTTGACCTCGCGGGCGTATACGTAGGCCACCACGGCGAGGAGCGGCACCGCGTACCACTTGATGGTGGAGAAATCCCTGAGGCCTTCCAGGGCCTGGCGTGACGCCTCG
>JBBFMI010000142.1:0-5553 GCA_037478635.1 Candidatus Geothermincolales bacterium
GGTTGTAATGGATGGCTCCCTGCACCCGGTAGGCCTCGGCCTTTTCCAGCAGGTGCCTAATCCGCCTCTCCGCCTCGCCCGCGAGGAAATGCCCGGAGGTCTTTTCCGCGAGGGACGTGAAAGGATGCCGGGGATCCATCTTGTCCCAGTAAGCGTGGGTGTATTCCTCGCAGACCACCCTGGCGCCGTGGGAGGCCACCGTGTCGAATATCCCCTGCTGGTACCATGGCTTGAGGTGCATCCACATGAGGCGCACGGACCCGTCGCCCGCCGTGCCCCTTTCCCTCACCTCCCGGAGAAGGGTCCGGTAGAAGTCGACGCCCTCCGCTGTGCCCATGCAGGCGACCATCACGCTCACGTACCCCATCACGTCCCTTCCGTCCAGGAGGCAATCGGTCTCCTGCCTCAACCTCTCGAGCTCCAGCTGGTGCTCGAGGGCCTGGTTGGATAGCTCGATGGTTCTCTCCAGGCCCTCCTCAAGATCCCGCTCCCCCATTCCGGCCAGCGAGGCCAGGGAGAGGCCCACCTCCCTCATCCCCTCGGCCAGGAGCTCCTTGCGCCGGGGATGGTGAGGCAGGGGCACCTCCAGCGCCAGGTGAGGGACCCGGTAGAGCCGGGAGAGGTACCTGAAGGAGAGGATCGCCGAGTCGCAGGGATAGTTCACCGAAAGCAGGGCATGGGGACGGGGCAACATGTCCTCCAGCGCCGCCCCCAGCAGGCAGCGGTGGTAGGAGCAGGCGTCGGTCGAGAACCCCTCCTCGGCGGCCCGGTCGATGAAGCGAGGGGCCAGGCCGGCGGAGGCGATGACCGCCGCCGCCATCTCCGGGAAGAAGGGGACGCACCCGCTGGCATGGACCAGCTCCGAGGGCACCAGGAGGTTGCACCACACCACCGGCTTCTTTCCCAGGTAAGCGTCCCTGGTCTGCCGGATGAAGAAGTTCAGGGAGACGCGGTCCGCCTTCCACTGGGTACGGTTAAGGGGCGAACGGGAGAGGGCTTCCACCGTCTCCCAGAGCAAGCGCGAGCGCAGGAGCTGGGGCGATAACCGGTCGAGGAATCTCTCCTTGAGCATGCCGAGAAAAGAGTTCCCGTTCCCCGGCCTTTCCCTCATCGCTCCCACCTCCCAGGGCCGCCCGGCGACCACCCGCGGCCGCCCGCTATCATCTCCAGGAAGGCCTCTACCCTGGTGGACACCTGGCCGGCGTGGGCGTCCAGGTAATCGCTTTCCAGGCGAAGTACCGGGAAGCCCCTCGCCTCCAGGGCCTTTTCCAGCGACGGGAACTCGTATATGTAGGGATCGCAGAATTTGAGGCTCGCGTAGATGACGCCCGCCGCCCCGGTCTCCTCCAGCTTATCCAGGAGGAGCCCCACCCGGCCCTCGAAGTCCTGCATCCTCGCGCAGTGAGACCTTTTTAGGTAACCGGCGGCCAATTGGCTGAACGGGTCCTCCCCGGTTGCCTCGACCGGGATCGGCGCGAGAAAGGGACGGTCGCCGTTGCAGATGTCGAGCAGGACGACATCGGCCCCCGCCGTCTCCAGCTGCCTTAAGAGGCCATGGGGATTCAGGAAATTCCCCACCACCGCCACCGGGACGCCGCCGGCGGAATCGGGGCGTTCCTCGGCCCGGCGGGGCGCTTCCCACCGGGAAGACTGAAGGTCCAGGCTTAGCAGAGCCCTCTGACTTGCGGGCAGCCCGGCGGACGACTCGAGATAAGCGGACCTCTTCTCCTCTCTTTTCCGACAAGACTCGAGCAATGCCTCCCCGGTGACTTCCACGCAGAAGTATTCGCTCATCCTCCGGGACAAAAGCCTCAACTCCCCGGCCAGGATGTCCAGGTCCCGGGGGGAGTTGCCCCGGGGCAGGTCCACCAAGTGGACGAAGGCGTCGGGGAAGAGCTCGGACCAGGTGTCGTAAAGCCGCCGCATGGCGTCACAGGCGTTGACGAACACGGCGTGACGGCGGAAACCGGGAAGGCTAAGCCCTTCTGCCAGGCAGGCCTTCAGGTAAGGGCACATGGACGGATGCAGATAGGCGTCGGCCCGCTCCGCCTCCTCGGGAATCCCGGTCAGTCGACGATGGGATAGGCCGGCGGCCTCCAGGATCTCCACCGGGGTGTAGGTGCAGAACCAGTTTACCTCGGGCACGTTTCCCTGGGCGCCTTCCATTTGCCCGTCCTTCGCGCCAAGGGGGAATAGATGATCCCCGTCACCCTCCGCTTCTTTAAACGGATTTAAATTGCTTTGCGTAGGGAATATTATATCCGTCCAACGGTCGGCAAAAGTCGGTCAGACCATGCGCGAAAGGAGGGGAAATGGACAAGTACGAGTGCACCATCTGTGGCTACATCTACGATCCCGAGAAGGGCGACCCCGAGAACGGCATCGAGCCCGGCACTCCCTTCGAGGAGCTTCCCGACGATTGGGTCTGCCCCCAGTGCGGCGCCGAGAAAGACATGTTCGAGAAGATCTGAGGCGGAGTCGGCGGGACCTTGAGCAAGTAGAGGGAATTTGGAAAAAGCGCAGGAGGGCGTTATGAAGCCGGTGCAGATAGCCGAGGGAGTTCATTGGGTCGGTGCCCTTGACCCCCAGCTCCGGGTGTTCGACATCATCATGAAGGCCGACCACGGCACCACCTATAACTCCTACCTGATCACGGCGGGGGAAAGGCCCGTGCTGGTGGACACGGTCAAGGACCGCTTCTTCGACGAGCTGTGGGGAAACCTCACCGCCCTCGTCGACCCGGCAGAGCTCGCCTACGTGGTGGTTAACCACACCGAGCCGGACCATTCCGGGTCCCTTTCCCGGTTGCTGGAGCGGGCCCCGCAGGCCAGGGTGGTCTGCTCCCGGCAGTGCCGCAACTTCGTCCTCAACATCCTCAACCGGGACGTGGATCCCATCCTGGTCCAGCAGGGGGACGAGTTGGACCTGGGGGGCGGGGTCAAGTTGCAGTTCATTCACGCTCCCTTCCTGCATTGGCCGGACACCATGTTCACCTTCTTGCCCTCTTCCGGGGTGCTTTTCCCCTGCGACTTCCTGGGTTCCCACTACTGCGATGACCGCCTCTTCGATGACCTGGTGGACGACTTCAGCCACGCCTTTGAGTACTATTACAAGGTGATCTTCCGCCCCTTCAAGAAGTACGTGCTGGAGGCCATCGACAAGATCCGGGAGCTGGACATCAGGATCATCGCCCCCAGCCACGGGCCGGTCCTCCGCACCGACCCCCTGTCCTACGTGGAGAAGTACAGGACCTGGAGTACCCAGCCGGTTAAGGAGGGCAAGTACCTGCTCGTCTTCTACGCCAGCGCCTACGGCAACACGGCCAGGCTGGCGGAGAAGATAGGCGAGGGAGCCAGGTCGGAGGGGGTGAAGGTGGCGGTCATGGACATAACGGCCACCGACCTGGCCATGATGGTGGATCGCATCGAGGCGGCGGACGGGGTGGTGATCGGGTCCGCCACCATCAACGGGGACGCGGTGGAGCCGGTCTGGAATCTCCTCTCCCACCTCGCCACCTTGAACCTGAAGGGGAAGGTGGGCGCGTCCTTCGGCTCCTACGGGTGGAGCGGGGAGGCCCCCAAGCTCATCGCGGAGAGGCTCCGGGGCCTCAAGTTCAAGGTCCCGGAGGAGCCCTTCAGGGTCAACCTCGTGCCCACCGAGGAGGACCTCCGGCAGGCGGAGGAGTTCGGGAGGAGGATAGCCAAGGCGCTTTAAGCCATTCGCGTTTCGGGCTGGCAGGCCCTTTCATCGGACCGAAGGTAGAAGGCGGGCGGCTTCGAGCCGCCCCTTCGCATCGTTAGGCTCAGCGGAAGCCGTCATTTGCTCACCTCGGTTTCTCCTGACCCTCGAACCGGGTTTTCCTTCGGGTCCGAGATGCCCCTGGTTTCGGCAGATGCTGACCCGCGCTCTCTTTGGCCAGTAGAGGGCAGTGGGGAAGGAGGTCTGGGTGGGCTCGACGTGATGCGACCAGCGGTTTCCCTTTCCCGCGGTATATCGATGCGGGACTTTTATGCAAAAGATGTGAAAGGGGTTGGGCCACTAACGCGCCCCGAGAATTTGGACCGCGAAGAGTTTACCCGGAGGTTTCATTTGCTTCCTGGGGCTTTCCGGAGACGGGATCACCTGCCGTGCACCGAGCAGCTGACGGCCGTCCCGGATAATTGATAGCTGCCACCGGCGGGACAGGATGGCAACTTCTGGAGGAACTGGGGCACGAGCTGCTGGAGGGACGAAGGGGGCTTCCCGTTGGCGGCCTGGTATGCCTGGAGGGCGGATTCGATGGCCCTGCGGTTAGCTGCGCAGGCTGCTGTTTCGCCGGCCTCGACGGGGCCGGCCTGCGGGGCGGCCTCCTCCCCTTTCTCTGACCCACCGCACCCTGGAAGGGCGATCAGGAAGGAGAGGAGAAGAAACGGGAAAAGCAACAAGAGGATGGAAACGGGGCGTCTGTTCAAATCAGTCCCCTTTCCTTCTCGCGGATGGCCCGGATGACCATCTTCTTGGCCACCTGGTTGATGATGCTGGGCGGGTTTTCCAGCACCGCCTGCCTCCACTCGTCCAGCGGGGCCCCTGCCTCCTTGAAGGCCTGGTAGAGGGCCTCTTGGAGCACCTCCATGTTGGGCTCTATGTATATGTCGTAAATGGTCCTCTGGGAACCGCTCAGCTCCTCGGGGTTCTTCTCCAGGACTTCCCGGAACTCCGCCTTTATCCTCTTCCCGCGGTTCTTCACGTAATAGTCGTTCAGCACCTCGACGAAATCGATCATCGAAATCTCCTTCTTGCTCTTGCTTCGTTCATCTTCCCATTAAATAAACGGAAACAGTGGGCTTCGACTTTACACGTTGGATGAAAGAATATGGTAAAGCTTTTCAGCGGATATTCAATGGTGGAGCCGACGGGACTCGAACCCGTGACCTCTGCCGTGCGAAGGCAGCGCTCTCCCGCTGAGCTACGGCCCCGCCGAGGCTAATTGTAGCAGAACGGCCGCGGACAATACCACCGCACCTCTCGGCCGACGAACGTGCGGCTTCATGCCGGAAGGGAAATTCAAGCTCGGGTCGGTCGGCGTGTGCGTCGCTTCCCGTCTCGTCCCGGGATGACGGGCGGGCCGAGAGGCCTGGGCGACATCTTCGCATGGCGGCTTACTCCTGCTTTTCCGGCTTGGTTTTCCACCGAAAGGTGTCCATCCCGTCCCCGGTTTGGGAGGCCCTCGGGTTCAGGCCCGGTAACGGGCACGTGTCATCCCCCACCTGGAGACCTAAGGGCGAGACCACGATCGGCTTTTGTCGGGTATAGGGGTCCTCAGGGGGAGGCGGGTTATAGAATAGGGCGAGGAGCGGCGAGGGAAAACATTTAAAGGACAGGAAGGGATATGAACGGGTCGGAGATGCTGGATCGCCGTCGATTCCCGTGTTCGTGCTGGCCGCTTCTGTTGTTGCTCCTCGCCCTGGCGACGCTCGTGTGTCTCTCGTCCTGCGAAGCGGAAAACCTTCCCCCGGGCGGTGGAGGGGGGACATCATCCGAGGTGACGGAGGAGGGAGCAGGCTTCTCCTTCCT
>JBBFMI010000143.1:0-3403 GCA_037478635.1 Candidatus Geothermincolales bacterium
GGAAGAGGGCGCCCATCACCTCGGCGAGTCCGGTGCGGGGGCGGGTGCGGCCGGCGACCGTGGAGGTCATCTGCCAGACGGTGGGGAGCTCCAGCAGTTCGAAGAGCGCCTCCACGCACACCGAGCCCGGCTCGCAGATCCGGCTGAGGTCGTTCCGGAGCAGGTCGACGATCATGAGGTTCTCGGCCCGGTCCTTGGCCGAGGCGAGCAGCTCTTCCTTCAGCCTTTCGTCCTCTCCTGGATCGGAAGAACGCCGACGCGTGCCCTTTATGGGCCTGGTCTCCACCACCTTTCCGTCTCCCCGCAGGAAGAGCTCCGGCGAAGAAGATAGGATCTGCGCCTCCTGCGCGTTGAAATAAGCGGCAAAGGGAGCGGCGTTCAGGCGCCGCAGGCGTCGGTACACCTTCCATGGATGTTCCCTTATGGGCGCCTGGAAACGCTGGGTGAGATTAGCCTGGTATATGTCGCCGGCGTATATATACTCCTTCACCTTTCTGACCGCTTCCAGGTATTCCTCGCGGGTGAAGTTCGAGCTGAACCTCACTTCCTCCACCGTATCCCGGAAGGCATAGTCAGGCTCCGTGCCCTCTATATCCTCGAGCACCTCTCTCGTGATCCCGGCGGGACGGCTGGGATGCATCCCCACCAAGAAGGTCCTTCCCGACCGATGGTCGTGGGTTACGAGCCGGTCGTAAAACGCCATGCACATCTCGGGGATCTCCAGGTCGTCCCTGGCCCTGCCGGGAAGCCTCTCTATGTACCTCCCCAGTTCGTATGACAGGTATCCCATGCATCCTCCCAACAGGGGCGGGACGCCCTCCGGCGGTTTCCCCTCCTCCAGGGAATAACCGGAAAGCGTCTCCCGCAGGACCTCGAAGGGGTTCCCCCATCCCGATTCCCTTCTACCATCCCGGTACAGCCTGTTCCAGCGATATCCCCGGGTCAAGAGGACCAGGAAAGGTCGATAACCTATGAAGGAAAAAAGACCCAACCGGGGCATGACGAGGCTAGAATCGAGAAAACAGGAATACGGAAGATGGGCCAGGCGATGGAACACCTCTTCCAGGGAGGAAACACCTTCCAGTTCTTCTATCTCCACCAGAAACCGGGTGGCCAGTCTCTGCATCGGGTCGCACCTCCGTCTACATCCCGCAGATAAGGTTGCCACGCGCTACACCCATATGCCTTTTCCCGTGGACGGATGGCTAAAAAGCCGCCACCCTGTTCCCTGTTTTTATGTCCCGGCCTTTTCCCTCCGTCCATTGAGAACAGAAAAGGAGGAAATTGCGGAGGATGTCCAACCCCTCCGGGGTCATGAAGGATTCCGGGTGAAACTGTATGCCTTCCACCGGAAGCTCCCTGTGCCTGAGCCCCATGATGATGCCGTCCCCGGTGCGCGCGCTCACGGCCAGGCAGGACGGCAGCCCCTCCTCCGATACCACCAGCGAATGATAACGTGCCGCCTGGAAGGGATTGGGAATATCCCGGAAGACGCCCATGCCATCGTGATAGACCAGGCTGGTCTTTCCGTGCATCACGTAAGGGGCCCTGACCACTTTGCCCCCGAAAGCCTCGCCTATGCACTGATGCCCAAGACACACGCCGAGGATGGGGACGACTCCCCCCAATCTGAGGATGATCTCCTTGGACAGACCGGCATCCCGGGGAGCCTTGGGGCCCGGGGAGATGACGATGCCCATGGGTTCCAGCTTCTCCACGTCCCGCAACCTGGCGTTGTCGTTGCGGAGGACCTTGAGATCGGCGCCCAGGATGCCGAGGAACTGCACCAGGTTGTAGGTGAAGGAATCGTAGTTATCCACCATGAGTATCTTCAATCCCCTTATCCTCTCCCGGTCCGATGCCTCCATCCAGCTACCTCCCGTCTCCGACTTCTTGGCTTTCCGCGGGCGAGATCGAGAAGCCCGTTACGGAAAGAGGGGTGAACCGGTCTTCCCATACCTCCCTCTACCGTCCCGGAAACCGTCTTTGAGGTCACGCCTCTCCACCATGTCTTTCTTTTGATCGCCGATCGAAAAAACTCGACCAAAAAAGAAGACCAGCCGGATTACCCGGCTGGGTGCCGACCATGCAGGTCGCCTGACATACCGGCGCAGATATTATATCATCCTTCGAGGGAGCAAGGCGGTTCCGGGATCTACGAGCCAGCCGTTGGGCAGCCCTGAAACGACCCAAGGTCAAGAGCGTCCGCATCGCTCGGGCGGTAGATGGTTGTCCAGATCTCGTTTGGCGGGGCCAAGACCGGGGAAACACGGGCAAGGATCACGGGGAATGACGCGGTCAAGGATAAAATCCAAGGGGATGAAGGGCAGGCCCCAGGAGGGAACTGCCTTCGTCCTGCTTTCCCTCATCGCCCTGCTGGCCCTGGCCTTCCCCCTCCATGGATGCGGAAGGACCTCCCAAGGCTCCCTCGAGGCCCCAGTGGTAGAAGGGGGTCCCATAAAGGGCGAGTTCAAAGACGGGGTTTGGTCCTTCTTGGGCATCCCCTACGCCGAACCGCCGGTGGGAGATCTCCGCTGGAAGGAGCCCCAGCCCGTCAAGAGATGGGAGGGGATTAGGGAATGCAGGGAATACGGCCCTTCCTGCCCTCAGCAGCCAGGCGGATGGGCGGACTATCTCAAGGTAGGAAGGATGGACGAAGACTGCCTTTATCTGAACGTCTGGACCCCAGCCGCCTCCCCATCGGAACGGCTCCCGGTCATGGTATGGATCCACGGAGGCGCTTTCCGCTCCGGCTCCGGCTCCCTGAAGTTATACGACGGCGCCCGACTGGCCCGCCGGGGAGTGGTGGTGGTAACGATCAACTACAGGCTGGGGCCCCTGGGGTTCCTGGCCCATCCCCTGCTCACCCAGGAATCTCCCAGCAAGACGTCCGGAAACTACGGGCTTCTCGACCAGCTGGCCGCCCTGTCCTGGGTCCAGCGGAATATACACGCGTTCGGAGGCGACCCCGGTAGGGTGACGGTTTTCGGTGAATCCGCGGGCGGGATGAGCATCCTCTACCTCATGACCAGCCCCATGGCCAGCGGCCTCTTCCAACAGGCCATCGTGGAGAGCGGTCCCCTTCCCGACCTGGGCCTTCCCACCTTGCGGATGCAGACCCTGGCGGAGGCCGAACAGAAGGGCGTGGAGTTCGCCAGGAAGCTCGGCATCGATCAGGGGCCGGACGGGGACGTCCTTGGTCGACTCCGGGCCATCCCCGCCGAGGAGCTGATACGCGCCGCCTCCGACTCAGATCCCCTTTCCGTCGTCGATTTCGGTCCCGTGGTGGATGGGCACGTGATTCCGGAAAGGCCCGTTCAGGCATTCGCCCGGGGTAGCCAACACAGGATACCCTTGCTCATTGGGGTGAACGCCGACGAGGGAACCCTCTTCGCCCCGGATA
>JBBFMI010000143.1:3413-5547 GCA_037478635.1 Candidatus Geothermincolales bacterium
TAGAACTGGAAGAATACAGGCTTCTCGCAGCCCTGGGGTACGGTTCCTTGGGGGACAGGGTTCTTCAGCTATTCCCCGCCTCTACCAGGGAGGAGGTCAAGGGTTCGCTGTCCCGGCTCATCACCCAGCTCGGTTTCTCCGCATCCGCCCGCTTTGTCTCGGACAGCTGTTCCGCCACCGGGCAACCGGTATATCTCTACCTGTTCAACCGGGTGCCAGACGATCCCCGAGCTGGCCTGCTCGGCTCCTTCCATGGCCTGGAGATAATCTATGTGTTCGATAACCTTCACCTGTCGGCGGAGCTGTCCTCGGGGGAAAAGGATGTCGCGCTGGCCTCGCTCATGTCTTCGTACTGGACCAACTTCGCCAAGCGGGGCGATCCCAACGGGGAAAACCTTCCCCCCTGGCCCCCTTATTCAGAGCAAAACCCCAAGCATATCGTGCTCGGCGATACGACCCAGCCCGCGGAAGACCTGCACGGGGAAGCATACCGCCTGGTCAAGCAGCTGAAGGGATACTGAAGTGAAGACTCCACATGGACCATTACACGCCGGTCCACGGATAAAGACCCGCCCACCGCACCCGGAAAATCTCCCCGCGCAAAAAGTTCGCCAGCCGTGGCCTAAATCCAAGGGGTCCTTCGATCTGCACCCATTAAAACCCCAATTCCTCGCCTATCAAGAAGACCTTGAAGTCGGTCATCATGGGCCTGCGGGAGATGATGGTGGTGATCCGGCAAATGCTCCCGGGGGACCTGCAATCCATGCACTGCCCCGTTTCCACGCATGGGGTACGGGCCCCGAAACGCAAGGCGTTGGCCGGGGCCGCCACTTCCCTTATCCTCTGCATGGCAGCTTGAAGGTCAGGGACCAACTTGTTGTACCCCGCCAGAACGATGGCCGTGGACGGGCCGAAGGATAGGGCGGCCACCCGGTTACCGATGCCGTCCACGTTCACGATCTCCCCTCGCATGGTTATGGCGTTGGCGCTGGAGAGGTAATAGGGTGACGTGGAAGCCCTGCGCCGTACCACCAGGGCCTCCTCGGGATCCATACCCGGCTCGTGGGCATGGACCACGTTCCCCCTCTCCCTCAACCTCTCGATGACCCCTAACTGTCGCAAGGTCCACGACCCTCCGCAACCCACCTCAGCGCCCTCCGGCACGACCTCCAAGACTGCGGCCAACGCCTGGCCAGCCTCCTCGAAAAAGCGGGCGTCGAACTCCGCCTCTCGAAGAGCCCTCACGGCGCTCTTGCACCGCGCCTTCACGTAACCCCTCCACGCATCCGCAGCCATCGAATAGCTCATTCGGACCTCCTTTTTCATGCCAAGTTGCTGAGGCAAGCCCATCCCTCGGCTCGCCGTACCGTTTCCCGGTGGCCATGCAACGCCAGGTGTCCAGCCTAAGAATAAGGCACGACGCCTCTCACGGGCGAACCCATTTCATCCATCGTTCCACCTTAATAATGTCCATCCACTACATTTATCAGTCGGTCAAACCGACGGGTGGGCGAAATCGACACATTCACGGACGAAACCTGGATAAACCGCAAGCACGGGGAACGTTTGCGCGAGCATAAGGAATGGTTGAACATCACCCTTTTCAGTTCGTGGGCACCTCCAAGATCCGCAGAATAGACGTGAAAGGGACACGACGATTTTCCCTGGACCACACAGAATCTGCATCCGAAAGGTTGGTCCAAGCATCCCGGTCAAGAAAAAGTCGAGGTCAAGTCAACCGAGGTAGCTTACCGAAGATTATTCTTGATCGTGACTTTCGAAAGCGGATTAGGTGAAGGGGAAAAGCCGATGTCCCTGGAACGGAGAGAGGTGCTCCTTGCCGCCCTGAGGGCCGAGCCCACACCCCGTTTCCCGGTAATCGGTCCCGGGGGAGCCATAAACGTCCTTACCCGCCACGTGCTGGAAAGGTTCAACATAACCCTGCCCGCAGCCCATTACAGCGGGGTCCTCATGGCCGAGCTGGCATCAGCCGTGGGCGACATGATAGGGTTCGACAACAACGGTGTCCCTTTTTGCCTCACGGTGGAAGCAGAGGTGTTGGGTGCCAAAGTGGACATGGGGAACGGGACCACCCTCCCCCGAATCTCGGCCTATCCCGACGTATCTCCCCGGG
>JBBFMI010000144.1:0-5522 GCA_037478635.1 Candidatus Geothermincolales bacterium
GGCCATCCTCTCCACCTCCTCGGGCGAGGGAGCGAACTCCTCCAGGGGTGGCAGGTCCTCCAGGCTGGACAAGCCGAAGGCCTGCAGGAACTTCTCGGTGGTCACGTACAGGGCGGGTCCCCCGGGCGACCTCTCTTTCCCCGCCTCGCGCACCAATCCCTGCTCCTCCAGGGCCTTGACCACTGTCTCCGATTGAAGGCCCCGTAGATTGGCGATCTGGGCCCGGGTGATGGGCTGCAGGTAGGCGATGATGGCGAGGGTCTCCACCGCCGCCCGGGTGAGACGCGGCCTGCGGACTTGGGAGAACATCCTCTCGGCCAGGGGAACGTGGGCGGGATGGGCGTGCATCCTCCAGCCCCCTTCGACCTCTCGCAACTGAATACCCCGGTCCTTCTCCTGGTACTCCCGCCTGAGGGACTGGAGGACCGACAGGACCTCGGACTCGTCCACTTCCAACGCCCTCGCCAGCCTCACCGGAGAAAGAGGCTCATCGGCGAGGAAGAGGAGGGCCTCTACCTGGCTGCGGAGCAGGTCGGCCTCCCCCAGGCCCTCATCGCGCATCCCAGCGGGAACGGGCGTGAGCCTGCCCTCGTCCTCGTTCGGCCCCTTTTCCTCCCGGCTGCGATCTTCCCTCCGCTCGTCCACCTTGCCTCCCGATCCGCTCTCGCCTTTAACGCCTCCCTTTACATTGCCTCTCTCCCCGCCACGGAGTCCCTGCCTGGGCCCTGACCCTTTATCCGCCGACCATCCCTCGGGACCCCTGCGTTCTTATCCCCGTTCCATGATGCCGGCCCTTCATCGGCACGGCTTTCCCTTTTGCGACGGTCGTTTAGCCCTTCCTCTTCGCGATGCCCCTTGCCGACCGCTCGGCGTTCCGGTGGCCGGAGATTCCTTGGAACGGGCACAACGACCCCAAGGGCCCGACGGTGGACCGATCAGCTCATCCCACCACTACCGGTTCCCCCTCCGGCCGATAGGGGACTACCCGTATGTCCCCGAACCGTTCCGCCTGTATCAGGTCCACCTCCTCCCGCTTGAACAGCTCCAACAGGGCCAGGAAAGTGGCGATGATCTCTATACGGAGCCGGCAATCCGCGGTCAACTCGCGGAAGGTGGTCATCCCCTTCTCCGCCAGGACCCGGCGGACCCTATCCATGAAATCGGGGATGTTCACCCGGATGGGGGCGATGTAGGACACGTCCACGGGCCTCTCCACCGAGAGCAAGCGCCTCAAGGCCTCTCGGAGCATGTCCAGGGTTATCCCAGAAAGCACGTCGGGGATCATCTTCCCCAGGTCCTCCTCGTACTCCACTTCCCGGTACAGGTAACGGCTCTCTCCCTCCCAGCGCTCCAGCAGCCATTCCCCCGCCCGCCTGAACTTGCTGTATTCCACCAACCTCCAGAGGAGTTCCTCTCTCAGCTCCGCCGGAGAGACCTCCTCCTCTGCCTTCTCCGGCTCGGGCAGCAGGCCATCGGATTTGAGCTTGAGGAGGGTTGCCGCCACCAACAAGAACTCCGTGGCCACTTCCAGGTCCAGCTCCCGCATGGCCTCTATGTAGCGAAGGTATTCCTCGGTGATCTCGGAGACGGAGATCTCGTAGATGTCGATCTCCTTCCTGCTGATGAGGTGCAGCAACAGGTCGAAGGGCCCCTCGAATGACCCAACCCTCACCAGAAACGGGGATCTTTTCTCCTCAGCCAATGCCCATCCGCCTCCGCACCTCGGAGATCACCTCGTCGGCCAGGGGTGCCACCTTCCTTTTGCCCTCCCGGAGCACCTCCCGGGCCAGGCTGGGCTCCCTCTCCAGCTCCCTTCGCCTCTCCTGGAAGGGGAGGAGGTCCTCGATGACCCGTTCCGCCAGGATCCCCTTGCACTCCACGCACCCCCAACCGGCAGTGCGACAGTTTTCGGCGATCTCCTCCAGGCGGTCCACGGAGTAGACCTTGTGCAATTGGAAGGCGCTGCACTTCTCCGGGTCGCCCGGATCCCTCCTGGTCCTGCGGGCAGGATCGGTGACCATGGAGAGCACCTTCTCCCTCACCAGGGAGGGCTCGTCGTCCAGGCCGATGTAATTGCCGTAGCTCTTGCTCATCTTCCGGCCATCGGTGCCGGGTATGCGGGGCGAGGGGGAGAGGACGGCCTGGGGTTCCTCGAAGGTCTTCCCGTAGAGGAAATTGAACCGGCGCACGATCTCCCGGGTCAACTCCAGGTGGGGAAGCTGGTCTTCCCCCACCGGAACCCTTTCTCCCCTGACGATGAGGATATCCGCCGCCTGGAGCACCGGGTAGCCCAGGAAACCGTGGGTGGCTATGTCCCGGTTCTTGAGCTGTTCCTGCTGCTCCTTGTAGGTGGGGACCCGCTCCAACCAACCCAGGGGGGTGATCATGGACAGGTAGAGCTGGAACTCGGCCACCTGGGGTAGATCGGACTGCCTATAGATCACCGAACGATCGGGATCCAAGCCCACCGCCAGCCAATCCAGGACCATCTCCTCCACGTACTCTTCGAGCCGGGAAGGGTCCTGATACTCGGTGGTGAGGGCATGCCAGTCCGCCACGAAGAAATAGCAGTCTCCCTCTTCCTGCAGCTCCACCATGCGCCTCAGGTTTCCCCAGAGATGCCCCAGGTGGAGCCTGCCCGTGGGGCGGTAACCGCTCAATATCCTACCTTTTCCCAAGGCCTCCTCCTTCCGAAATAAACCCGTGTCAATCCCGTGTTAACCTCGACCCAAGAGCATCCCGTGGAGATTATTTTAACGGCAGGCGACGTCGGCCGCTTCCGGTGAAAGCTCGACCCCGGCGATAACCAAAACGAGCGCAGGTCCACAAGAAGGCCATCCGTTTAGGTCCAAGGCGAGATCGCCGTCGACTGGCCATGGGCCCTGTCGAGCTTAACACCAGGAAAAACGAGGATCGGCCGGGGCACGACCAGGGCTTGTCGTCATCCGTGGCGGAACAATTCCCCCGGTATCGCCTCTCCCGTTCCACGGCCTACCATGGCAGATGTCCCCCGCTTCCGTCGAAAAACGGCGGGGGTCATGGGCGAGGCCTTATCCTTCCCGCCTTTCCCCGATGGGCCTCGACCTGCGCCTCCTTCGCCCGGCCATGGCCGCGGACTGCCCTTCCACCCCCGTTCACCGTCGCCATCCCGACCGGCAACCGCCGAAGATCCCGGAAAGCAGGGATCCCGGCGTCATTGAAAACCCTTCTCACGAGCCCACCCGTGAGCGCGAGCGAATCCACCCCGTCAAGAGCTGCTGCGCGCCGGTCAGGGTCCCGGGCTCACGGCCATATCTACCGGGGGCTATAAGCTCGTTTTCGTGGGAAGGCCTACAGGGAGTCGTCCGCCTCCGCGAGGGCCCTCGCCCTCTCGTCTCGCGGCTCCTCCTGGTGCCCCTCCACCAGGCGGCAGACCTCCTCCTCGCATCCCGCCTGGCGGAGCAGCTCCCCGGCGATGCGCCCGTGGTGTACCTGGACGTAGAGGCCCCTTCTCCACCCCCGGGGGAGGGAATAGGCCCTCTCCGACCAATTGGACCCGGTCGCTTTCCCCTCCAGGTCCTGGACCAACCTCCTCAGGCGGGAGGGGAGGAAGATCTCCATCAGCATGTACAGGTAGCGAGCGGTTATCCTAAGTTCTCGCCTGAGCTTTCCCACGTCGTGGAGAAGGGCTGCCCGCCGAAGGACGGGGTCCTCCTCGCCCAGCCGGGACGCCACCGCTAGGCTATGGGCGAGGTCGTAACGGGTGAGGGACAGGAAGAGCTCCCTTTCCAGCGGGGTCATCTTCCTGGCCTCCTCCTCGGCCCGGCGCCGAAGACGCGGGTCGAGGGCCTTCAGCCCCACCCACACCTTCCCGGGCAAGTTCCTCCAGCTGTTGGCCATCGCGACGCTCCGATTGGACGCGCGGATCCGCCTCTCAGAGCACGTAAGGCAGATTGAAGAGGCGGAAAGAGAGGTTGACCAGGCTCCTCACCAGCCCCCCCAGGGGAAAACCGAAAAAGGACACGATGACGAGGATTATGAAGATCCCATAGGGCTCGATGGCCTGGTAAGCCCTCCTGGCCTCCCCCTTGAGGAAGTACCCCACCACCCGGGACCCGTCCAGGGGCGGGATGGGAAGCAGGTTGAAGACGAACAGCAGGAAGTTTATGTAGGCGATGAAGATGAGGGTGACCACCGCCTTGTCGGCCGCCGTGCTACCCCCCATCGCGTTCACCGCGCCGGCCAGCCCCATGCAGGCCAGGCCCAACACCAGGTTGGAAAGGGGTCCCGCCAGGGACACGTAGATGATGTACCGCGCCCTTCGCAAGAGGAAAGGGTTGACGGGCACGGGCTTCGCGTATCCGATGATGAAGCCCCCGTAACCCATGAGGCTCATGAGGAAGAGCAGCCCCGGGAGGATCAGGGTGCCGAAGGGATCGACGTGGGCCATCGGGTCCAGGGTCACCCTGCCGGCCGCCTTGGGAGTGGGGTCTCCCAGCTTCCAGGCCACGTACCCGTGACAGAACTCGTGGAGGATCACCCCCAGTATGAGGCCCACCATCATGTAAAGGGAACTTTCTACGTTGCTCATGGACCCAACCTTCCGCTGTCACCCAAAACATGCGCCGGCTGGCGGGAACTCTTCATCAGGAAGGGCTTCCCTCTCAAGTCGCCTCCCGGTCGGTCAATGTCCCTTACGGGGACCCCGATCCTCACCTCGAGTCATCCCCCGACCCCGGGAAGCCGCCCGACCCCGCCAGGTCCCCGGCCTCCTCGAGGCCCATCTCCTGTAGATACTCGGCGACCAACTTCAGTTCCTCTTCCCTTCCCCGCGCCACTCCGTCCAGGACCGCGTCCCGCAGCCTGCCCAGGATCCGGGAAAAAAGGGGCGACGGTTCCAGGCCTATGGCCTCCAGGTCCTTCCCGGTGACCTGGGGCCTCACGTGGCTCCATCTCTCCAGGTAAGAGGCCACCCGCTCCCGGACGCGCCTCCCGCCCAGGGCATAAAGATATGTTAGGGACTCCCTTTTCAGCGGGTCAAGCAAACGGGTGGCCCGGCTGGGGGCCAGTTCCTCTTCGTCCAGCTCCCGGAGAAGGCCGGGCACCAACCGAAGGCACTGGAGCAGGGCATCCCGGTCATCCCTCCTAAAGCGCATCTGGCGGCACCACTTCTCCGCCTCCTCGGCGGGGAGGGAGGAGAGCAGGGCGGCCATGGAAAGGACCCACCCCCTCTTCTCGTCCCCCAGGAGGCGCTTCAGCTCCTCCCAGGATTCCTCCAGGCGGAGGAAGCGCTCCTCCACCTCTTCGCTGACCGCGAGACTGGGGTGGAGCGCGCGGAGGGCTCCCAGCTCCTCCAGCCTCCTCAGGCACTTGAGGGGAAGGGGGTGGCGCTCCGAACATATATCGATGAGCTCGTCCCTGACTCGGGCATTGGTCAACCTCCCCACCATCTCCATCTCCACCGCCCGCCGGGCCAGGATCTCGGTCTGGCTCTCCATGCGGAAGCCGTACCTCTGCTCGAAGCGGACCCCCCGGAATATGCG
>JBBFMI010000145.1:0-2559 GCA_037478635.1 Candidatus Geothermincolales bacterium
GGTGCACCTGGAGGTCTACATAGATGGCGAGTTCTTCCACTCCTATTCCGGGGACGGGGTCATATTCTCCACTCCCACCGGCTCCACCGCCTATTCTCTTTCCGCGGGTGGACCGATAGTGGAGCCTTCCCTGGAATGCATCATCCTCACCCCCATCTGCAGCCATTCCCTCATGGACAGGTCGGTGGTGCTCCACCCGAGAAGCCGGCTGGAGGTGAGGGTCTTCCGGGAAAAGGTGCTTCCCTCCCTTTCCTTTGACGGTAGGGAGGAGGTGACGCTCCCGGGGGGCGGATGCTTCCGCCTCGGTATGGCCGACCGAAAGCTGAAGATAGTAAAGCTTCCAGGATATTCCTTTTACGGCATCCTTCGGGAGAAGTTCGATTTTCCGAGCAGGGAGGCGGAGGGAAAGCCCTGCCGGTGAGCCATCGCCCTGGTCGGCCGCGGTCGCCGGGGTCGAACCCGAGCTGCCGGAACAACCCCTTGGGCTTTCGTCGGGATTTTGTCGCTTCCTTCGCAAGAGCACCGACCGCCATTCCGGTTTAGCCGAAGGACACGCTTCCGCGGAAAAGTCCAAGGGTGAAACGGATCTGCGTCCACCTGCCGGGAAGGGAAAGGAGGCCATCGTCTTGTTGGAAAGCGCAGTTCTGGACCCGTTTTTCTGGACAGGCGCCCTGGCTCCCCTGCGCGTCCTCCCCGCCCGCCTCGGCGCCAGGGGGAGGATGGTGGCCAGGTGCCGGCACCGGGAGGATCGGGGCGTTAGGACGGTTCTAAACCCTCCAGGAGGGTTATGACCGACGTGGCGTCGCCCAGTAGCGAGAGGATCGAGGCGTTAGGACGGTTCCAAGGGGTAGGCCGGGTGAAAAGGGGCAGGCCTAACCCGGCTGAGTAAGGCCATGTCCAGGGTTTTTCCGGATAGCGACCAATGCCCGCGACGAGCGCTGCCATGGCGCCCGCAAGACGTGAGACTAAAGGGGCTCTCGTGGAACCGTCCTTTCGCCCTGCCCCGCAGTATTGGCTCTCTTGACCCGAATTAAAACGCCTTTTCAAGGGATGCGTTTCTCCCTGGGCAAGTCGAACCTGTCGAGGTTCATCACCTTGTGCCATGCCCTGGCGAAGTCCCGGGCGAACTTTTCGGCCCCGTCGTCTGCGGCATATACCTCGGCCACGGCCCGAAGCTCGTCGTGATGGGCGACCGCGAGGTCGACCCTGGTGGCGCTCCATTTCTCCTGGCCGCCCCTTCTCTCGTATCCCGTGAAGAGGTAACGGTTCTCGTCCGCGGCGCGCCACTCGATGCCCATATCCAGCAGGTTGACGAAGTATTCGTTGGTGAGGGATCCGGGCCTTTCGGTCAAGACGCCGTGCCTCTGGTACCTGTACGTGGCCCCGAGCACCCGCAATCCTCCCAGAAGCGCCACCATCTCGGGCACGGTGAGCCTCAGGAGCTGGGCCTTGTCCACCAGGAGGTATTCGGGAGTGGTGTAGATGTCGTTTTCGTTTATCCAGGTGGGATCCCTGAAGTAATTCCTGAACCCGTCGGCGAACGGCTCGATTTCCCGGTAGAAATCCGTGTCGACCATGTCTTGTTCCGCGTCGACCCTCCCGGGATCGAACGCTATCCTCAGGTGAAGGCCGGCCGACCTCGCGGCTTCCTCCACGGCCGCACATCCACCCAGGACCACCAGGTCCGCCAGCGATATCCTTTTAGCGCTGCCGGAAGCTTCCCTTTCCCGGTTGTACTCGTCCCTGATCTTTTCGTACACCTGGATAATCCTCGGCAGTTCCTCCGGATGATTGACCTCCCAGCGGTTCAAGGGATAAAGCCTCAGGCGTGCCCCGTTGGCTCCACCCCTCCGGTCGGAATCCCTGTACGTGGACGCTGAGGACCAGGCGGTGTAGACGAGGCGGTCGATCCCCAGGCCCGATGCGAGTATCCTACTCTTCAGTTCCTCGATGTCTTCCTCATCCGGGAGGTCGAAATCCCGAGCGGGCAGGGGATCCTGCCAGATGAACTCCTCCTCCGGGACATAGGGTCCCACGTGGCACGACTTTGGTCCCATATCCCGGTGGGTGAGCTTGTACCACGCCAGGGCGAAGGCCCTTTCGAATTCCTCGGGATTCTCCAGGAACCTCCGGGCTATCCTGGAATAATCCGGGTCGAATCTCAACGCCAGGTCCGCGGTGAGCATCCTGGGCTTGTGTTTCTTCTCGGGATCGAAGGGATCGGGGACTACCTCCGGGGCGTCCTTGGCCACCCACTGGAACTTTCCATCCGGGCTCTTTTCCAGCTCCCACTGGTAATTGAACAGGAAACGGAGGTACTGGAGCCCGAACCTGGTGGGGGTCGAGGACCATATGACCTCGAAGCCGGAAGTGTAAGTATGGGGACCCTTGCCCGTGCCGAGCCCGTATTTCCATCCCAGGCCCAGTTGCTCGAGGGGAGAGGAGCTGGGGTCGGGACCGAGGTGGGTCCCGGGACCGGCCCCGTGGGTCTTGCCGAAGGCGTGGCCTCCGGCTATCAGCGCCACGGTCTCCTCGTCGTTCATGCCCATGCGGTTGAAG
>JBBFMI010000145.1:2569-5498 GCA_037478635.1 Candidatus Geothermincolales bacterium
TCTCTTTTGCCGACTCGGCGGGATCAGGCTTTCCGCCCGGCCCCTCGGGGTTGACGTAGATCAAGCCCATCTCCGTGGCCGCGTAGGGCCTCTCGAGCTCCCCCTCCCGGGATCTGCGGGCGGTGAGCATCTCCTCCTCGGGTCCCCAGTCCGGGCTTTCGTCGGGCTCGAAGATGTCCTCTCTTCCCAGGGAGAAGCCGAAGATCTTCACCCCCATGTCCTCCAGGGCGATCGTGCCGGAGAGGATTATCAGGTCGGCCCAGGAGAGCTTCCTCCCGTATTTTTTCTTGACCGGCCACAGGAGCCTAATGGCCTTGTCGAGGTTTATGTTGTCGGGCCAGTTTATCCTCGGTGGGAAGCGGATGCTGCCGTTCCTGGCCCCACCCCGTCCATCGTGTATCCGGTAGCTTCCGGCGCTGTGCCACGCCAGCCGGATGAACAGCGGCCCGTAGTGGCCGAAATCCGCGGGCCACCAGTCCTGGGGGCTCTTCATCAGTTCCTTGAGGTCCCTTATGACCCCATCCACGTCCAGGGTCTTGACCTCCTCGAGGTAGTCGAAGTCTTTGCCGAGAGGGTCGTGTTGCCGACATCCCTGGCGGAGGACCTTCAGGTTGAGCCGGTTGGGCCACCAGTCCGTTATCCACCTCTTCCTGGGCTTTGCCTTGTCCATCACGGCACCTCCCTTCATGCCTGGCCCTCTTCGTCGGGGGCCGTTCGCCGGGGGATAAGGCCCAGGGTCCGTTGGCGGGTCTCTCCCGTTTGCCCGGGAAGCCCGTCCGGACGGGAGGCGGGACGAAGTTTTCAGCGTTATTCTCGAAGACGGTATCCTCGTGTGCCCGGAAAGGTCACGGATGCGCCAGTGCGGGGAACCGTCTTCGCGGATCGGACTCCTGCGCCACTATCCAGCCCCCCGACGGACAAGTTCACTTGTCCAGTCCCCCGACGGACATTTTCCTAATTTATTTCCGATTCCGCCCTCCCGTAAACGTGGACACATCCTCGTTTCCTCGGGATGGGAAGCCCGACCATGGCTTCGTTCTCGGTTTTCCGTCTTCTATGCGTAGAGCCGTCTTTTTGCACCTATCCTCGATGGACCCGACCCCTCGGGGTCTCGCCGTTCGGACCCCCCTTTCCCGATTCCCGCCCGCTCCCATGGGGCGAAGGGAGAATGGGTCCTGTCAGCGAGGGAGGGCCAGCAACGATTAGGGGGATCTCCTTAAAAGGGTGCCCTGACACGGGCTCCAAGGGATCTAAACGGAGGCAATCTCAGCTCCTGCGGGGCTGCCCGGGGGCTTTTTGTCGGTCTTTCCCGATAAGATGAAAAGCCGGATGACGGGCGTGGTCTAATGATATTTCTCGGCCGCCAAGGCATGGTCTTGGGGATAGAGCCGGTGACCTTAGGGGACGGACAGGATGTTGCGGGAGATTCGCGTCAGGAACTTGGCCCTCATCGGGGAGGCATCTCTGGAGTTCGACCCCGGCCTCAACGTCCTGACCGGCGAGACGGGGGCGGGGAAGACGGTCCTGGTCGAGGCCCTCGGCCTCCTCCTGGGCGCGAGGGGCGATTCCGCCATGATCAAGCCGGGCGCCGAACGCATGGAGTTGGAAGCGGTCTTCGAGACGGGCTCGGGTGAAGTCAGGAGCAGGCTTGAGGAGATGGGTTTGTGCGGGGAGGAGGACGAGCTCATCATCAGGAGGTCTCTGGGGCCCGACGGGAAGACGAGGTGTTTTGTGAACGACCGGCTCTGCACCGTCAGGACGCTTTCCTCCCTGGGGGAACTGCTGGTGGATATCCACGGCCAGCACGAGCACCAGAGACTTCTGAGGCCCGCTTGCCATATCCAATACCTCGACGATTACGGCGATCCCGAGCACCGCCGGTTGCTTTTGGATTACCGGGAACATTACCGTCGCTGGCGCACGGTGAAGGACGAACTCTCGCGGCTGGCGCTGGCCGAGGAGGAGCGCTTCCGGGAGATGGACCTGTTGAGATACCAGATCGAGGAGATCGAGCAGGTGAACCCGGGGGAAGGCGAGCTGGAGGAGCTTGCCCTGGAGAGGAGGAGGATGCAGGGAAGGGAGGAGCTTTACTCCGCGGTGAGCGGGGCGTACTCGGTTCTTTACGGGGGGGATATGACGGGCGCGCTGGATTCCTTGGGAGAGGCCGCTTCGCTCCTGGACAAGGTTTCGGGCCTGGACGAGAAACCGGCCCAATGGGGGAGAGATCTCCTGGAGCTGCAGGAGAGACTCACGGAGATATGCCGGGAGATGATGGTTTACCTGGACGGGTTGGATTTCGAGCCGGAGCGGGTCGAGGAGGTGGAGAGAAGGTATCACCAGCTCAGCGAGCTGGCAAGGAAATACGGACGGGATACCGCCTCCATCCTCGAATTTCTGGAAAAAGCCAAGAGGAAGTTGGAGACGTTGGAGAACATAGACATAGCCCGGGAAGACCTGGAGGAGGAGCTGAAAGAGCTGGAGGAAAAACTGGGGTTTATCGCGGGACGGCTGGGCGATTCCCGCCGCCGGTTGGCCTCCCAGCTGGAGGAGGAGGTGAACAAGGAGCTGTCGGAGCTACGCATGGGGGGAATTCGGTTCCGGGTGGACGTGCGCCGCAGGGACGAGTGGACCGAGGCCGGTGGGGATGAGGTGGAGTTCATGATAAGCCCGGGGAGGAACTTGCCCTTCCGCCCCGTGGCCCGGATCGCGTCGGGTGGAGAACTTGCCCGCATCACCTTGGCCCTGAAACTCGCCCTCGCCCGGGCCGATTTCGTGCCCACCCTGGTTTTCGACGAGGTCGACTCGGGCATCGGGGGGGAGACCGCGGATATATTGGCTGAGAAGTTGCACCGCGTCTCTTCGTATCACCAGGTCTTCGTGGTCACCCATCTTCCCCAGGTGGCAGCCATGGCCGGCCGCCACTTCCTGG
>JBBFMI010000146.1:0-5467 GCA_037478635.1 Candidatus Geothermincolales bacterium
TGGCCAGGATATCCGCCTGGGCCGACGCCTGCGTGGTGGTGGCCGGCCTAACCCATCGCCAGGAAGGCGAATACATGCTGCCGTTGCCCAAGCGCATCAAGGTGGGGGGAGATCGGGAGGACCTTCGGCTGCCCGAGCGGTGGGAAGAGGTCATCCTCGCCGCGGCCCGCTCCAATCCCCGCACCGTGGTGGTGCTGATGGGGGGCTCCGCCATCACCATGGAACGCTGGATAGACGAGGTCCCCGCCGTCCTCATGGCCTGGTACCCGGGGATGGAAGGAGGATGGGCGGTGGCGGAAATCCTCTTCGGGGCGGTGAACCCCGGGGGCAAGCTCCCCTTCTCCATCCCCCGCTCGGAAGCCGACCTCCCCCCGTTCAGCGCGAAGGTGAGGAGCATCCGTTACGAGTATCTCCACGGCTACCGATGGCTGGATAGCTTAGGCGTCCCCGCCCGGTTCCCCTTCGGGCACGGCCTTTCGTACACGCGGTTCGAGTTAAGGGATGCCCGGGTGGTCACCGGGACGACCGACGGGTTTTCCCCGGTGAAGGTAGAGATAGGACTTGAGAACCTGGGCGGGCTCCCGGGGGACGAGGTGGTACAGGTATACGTGAGCGCGCCTGGTTCCCGGATGGAAAGGCCTCCCAAGGTCCTCGCCGCCTTTCGCAGGGTGAGCCTCAAACCCGGGGAAAAGCTGCGGCTGGATCTGGACATCGATCCCTCGCGCCTCTCCCATTTCGATCCCAGCCGGGGAGAGATGGTGATGGAAAAGACCAAGTATCTCGTCCTGGTGGGATCTTCCTCGGAACGACTGAGGAAGGCCGGGAGCTTCACCGTGGATTGAACGTTGTGACGGACCGCCAAGGCCCGCATGGCCGGCCCCGACTCTCGGCCGCCAGCCGAACACGGCAACCGGGGTAGCCAGGGCCATCGGCGCGAAGCTGGATGGGTGGGTGGTCCAGGCACTGCGGGAGCCGCGCTCGGGGCCGAGCGAAGTCCCCCTTCGTGCCCCCATCGTGAAGCCTGCAGGCCATCCCTTCCCGCAATCACCCCTTTCTCCGGGCCAACGTAATCCCGAGGGGGTAAGCGGAAAGCTCATCGCCGGATGTAGAATATCACCGCGGCGAGCCCGCAGCGGATCTCGAGGGCAGCGGATCCTCAAGGCGAGCCCAAAAAGGCAAGCCCGATGCCCACCATGCCCACGGCGTCGCCCGGCGCGGAGGCTGTACGACGGACGGAACCCGCGGAGACGAAAGGGAAGGACACGGGTAATGCACGAGACAGAAAGGGAGGCTTTGCCCGGAAGGCCCCCGGGAAAACCCAGAGAAGGCGATCTTCAAGGAACCGGTGCCCGTGCCTTTTCCGCCTTCTTCGTCCGTGACTTCCGCTTCCTCTGGGCGGGAGCTTTCGTCAGCAACGTGGGCACCTGGATCCACAACACCGCCCTGTTCTGGCTGGTAAAGGAAAGGACCGGGTCTGATGCCTGGGTAGGCGTCGTCAACCTCGCCCAGTTCCTCCCGGTTTTTCTCCTGGTGCTGGCGGCCGGGGCGCTGGCGGATACGCTGAACCGCAAAAGGCTCATCCTCGCCACCCAGGCGGCTATGATGGCGGGAGCCCTGGCCCTGGCCGTCCTCTCTTCCCTGGATCTGGTTAACCTGCCCGTCATCGTGGGCCTGACGGCCTTCATGGGCGTGGCCTTCGTGTTCAATTTCCCCGCCTGGAGGGCCATCGTCACCGACCTCGTGCCCCCGGACCTGATCCTTAACGCCGTGGCCTTGGACGCCGCCCAGTTCAACATGGCCAGGTTCGTCGGGCCCATGCTGGGGGCCCTGGTGCTGGCCGTATCGGGAGCCACCCTCGCCTTCTACCTGAACGCCGTGAGCTTCATGGCGGTCATCGTCGCGCTCTTTGCCATCAGGACGAAGACGCCCCCTCTCCGGGGGAAGAAAGGGGCCCTGGTACGACAGATCGCCGAGATAATCTCCTTCTCCTGGAGGAACCCGTGGGTGAGGAACCACCTGGGCGTCATGGCGGTTTCCTCCCTGTTCGGCCTCACCTACCTGATCCTCCTGCCCGGTATGGCCAGGGACGTGCTGAGAGGAGGGTCAACTGTCTACGGGATCCTGTTGGGGGCCACCGGCTTGGGGGCGGCGATCTCAGCTCCTCTGGTCACCGCCATCAACCGACGGTTCCGAGAAGCTTCCATCATCCGGTGGTCCGCCCTGGCAGGATCCCTCGCCCTGGTGGCCTTCGCCCTCTCCCGCCAGCTTTTCCTTTCCGCCTTCCTAAGCTTCCTGCTGGGCGCCAGCTTTCTCATGCTCAGCTCGTCCATAAACGCCGTGCTGCAATCCGGGGTGGAGCGCAACATGCGAGGGAGGATAATGAGCCTTTACATCCTCGTTTTCCAGGGCCTATATCCCCTGGGCGGACTGCTCATGGGCTTCGTCTCCGACCGGACCTCCCCCGTCGACGCCCTGTTGCTCGGAGGCATGGTGTGCCTGTTCATGTCCACCATGCTCTTCCTCTTCCCCGATACCCTGGAAAGGTTGGACCACCTGGAGATCTGAGGCGCCAGGTCGAAAGATTCCCCTCTTCTTCAAAAAGCCGGAGGCTCGACCGGGAGGCCGGGAAAAGGACGAAAAGGGTCAAGCTCCCGGCAAGGGGACGCATGACAGGGCACAGCCGGTAAAGCCTCGTCAATGACCGGTGACCCGGCCCCTTTCCAGCGCAAAGAAAGGGCGAGAAAGGCGCCGGGATTCCCTTTGCCATTTAGAGGGGATCTGAAAGGGAGGTTAACGGGGCGGTCACTTCATTATTTCAGCTCCACCGCTATCTCCAGCTCGCCGTCGTCGGAGAGGTTCCAGTGGGCCTCGGAGCTCTCCCGGCCCATGGCCAGCTCGTAGAGGGCCTTCGCCATCCCGACGCAGATGTAGGGCATGCAGGAATTGAGGATGCGCACCCTCAGCCTCTTCTCGTCCACCTCGAAATCCGCCACGTATCCCAGCCCCCGCACGGCGGCCATGCGGGCGAAGGTGGTGCCTCTCCGGCGCCAGTTCTCCTGGGCTACCCTCGACTTGACGTAGCGCCGCTGGGCTTCCACCACCACCTGCGGGATCTCTTCTCCCAGCTCTTCCTCGAGGTCGGAGATGACCGAGTCGAGGGCATGGGGCCCGAAGATGGCCAGCCTCCTCCCGGTGTCCCCGTCGGTGATGATCCCCCGCTGCAGGTCCCACGTCATGCGGCCGACCTCCCGGGGCACGCCACAGCGAGGGCATTTCTCCAGCACCAAGTCTCCCTCCCGGAAGGCGTACCTCCGGCGCCGCAATCTCCCCCCCAGCTCCACCGGGTGCTCCGCCGGATAAACGGTGAAGACCCAGGTGTCATCGCCTTCCTGCTCGTACCGCACCCACATGTCTCTGCCCTCGAAGGCCTCCACCGTGGCCAGGATCTCGGCCGCGTAGAACAAAACCGAGTAGGGTTCCCTGACGGGTATCACCCTCCAGGGGTGCACGTCCTTCGCCTCCCACAGGGGACCCCACCCGGCCTCTCCGTAACCGTAGACCTTCCCCACCTGGAAGGCCTTTCCGGCCACGGCCTTGCCGATGGGGTTCCTTATCAGGTGGCCCCAGGTGCGAAAAAGGGGTAGGCCGCTGAGTCCCTCGTTCAACCTCATCATGAGCCTCCGGGACCAGGCGGGAAAGACCCCTTCCATGTACCTCCTGACCTCCCGGCGGCGGCTCTCTATGACGATATGCTCGATGGGAAGGCCTATGAGCTCCTCTATGCCGCGGAAGAGGTTGTCGATGACGTTCGACTCGAACAACACCATGCGGTTTCGGGGCGAACGCCTGAGGTGTATGACCCCATCGGTCCCCCAGTCCAGCTCCCTGCCTATGAAAGATGGCACCCCGCAGTCAGGGCATCTGCCAGAATAATCCATGTCCACCTCCCCTTAACCGGTCGCTATCAGCAACTTTAAAGGATATTTCCTCCTGGGATCGACCTCTCCCTTTCCCCTGCCCAAAGCTCCTTATCCCGGAACCGGGGTTTTACCGATGATCCAAGCCATACTACTTTACCTATCAGTAACTTTAAAGGATATTTCCTCACCAGGCCAACCACCCCTTCTTTCTCCCCCGGAGCCCCTTATCCCGGAACCATGGCTCTTTGTTTTTTTATCGACAGTCAGGGCGGCGAAATCCCGTGGGAACGGGGAAAATCCACCGGTCAGCGCCCCCTGATCTATCCCCTGGGGGAGAAATGCCGGCAGCATCATAACCCGACCTCGCTCCTTCGCGCCATCCCTATCCGTATAAATGAGGCCGAGCATTAAAACCCAAAAGAAAAAAGGTCCCAATCAGGGACCTATTTCTTGGTAGCGCATGCGGGATTCGAACCCGCGATCTCCGCCTTGAGAGGGCGGCGTCCTAGGCCAACTAGACTAATGCGCCACGCATTATCCTATTCAATTGGCTGGGGGAGAAGGATTCGAACCCTCACAACGAGATCCAGAGTCTCGCGTCCTACCATTAGACGATCCCCCAGTATTTCCGTGGGGTATGATAGCACAACATGCTGGTTTGCTCAACGCCTTTCGATCACCTTTTCGGTGGATAGTGTCGCGGAAAACCCGGCGGATGCCGAGAGCTTTAACCGGTTCAGAGGGATTCCAGGGCCCTCGCGATCCTCTGAAGGCACCTTTCCCTGCCCACCAACTCCATGGACTCGAAGAGGGGTGGGCTGACCTTTCTCCCGGTTATGGCCACCCGTATGGGCTGGAAAGCCTGGCGGGGCTTCAGGCCAAGTCGATCGGCCATGGCGCGCAGGGCCTCCTCGATCCGGGGCGCCTGGAATTCCTTGAGTTCCAGCAAGCTCTTTCCCGCCTCCCTCAGCACCTTTTCCGCGGCTTCCTCCTCCAAAACGCCCCTGGCATCCTCCTCGATCTCCACCTCCTGGAAGAGGAAGCGGACGAGGTGAACCGCATCCGCCAGGAGTTTTATCCTCTCCCTCACCAGGGGCGCCGCTTTCACTAAAACCTCCCTGGCAGACCCGTCGTCCTCTGCCACCAAACCCTCCTTGACCAGGAAGGGGAAAACCCTGTCGGCCAGCTCCTGGTCATCCAGGGCCATGATGTACTGGGAGTTCATCCACAGCAGTTTTTCCTCGTCCCAGACCGCCGGCTTGCTGCTCACCCTCTCCAGGCTGAAGTTCTCCACCAGGGTCTTTCGGTCGATGATGGTGGTGGAATCGTCCAGGCTCCAGCCGAGAAGGGCGAGGAAGTTCACCATGGCCTCGGGAAGGTATCCCCTCGCCCGGAAACTCCCCACCGATACGTCGCCGTGCCGTTTGGAAAGCGGCCTCCCGTCGCGGGCCACTATCATCGGGAGGTGGGCGAAGGCGGGCGGCTCCGCCCCCAGGGCACGGTAGAGGAGTATCTGCTTGGGGGTGTTTGACAGGTGATCGTCCCCC
>JBBFMI010000147.1:0-5464 GCA_037478635.1 Candidatus Geothermincolales bacterium
GTCGTCGATTATGCATCCGCCCACGATTATCAGGCCGGCCCCTCCCGCTGCCCTCTCGCGGTAGAAGGCGATCAGGCGGTCGTTGACCTTCCCGTCGGGAGTGTAGTTGAGATGCATGGCGGTCATGACTATCCGGTTCCGGATCTTCAGGTCCCGGATCTTTATGGGCTGGAACAGCTTCTTGAACATTTCCTCCCTCCTGCAAGTCCGAGAATCTGAGCCGACGTGTGCTATAGTATACCAGAATCCAGGCCAGAGACCTCGAAAAATGACCATTTCCTCATAGGCTGGGCTGAGCGGCTTCGGTTTGACACCGGGAGGGAAGGCGATGAATGGAATAATATGGGAGAGGGCGGATGACAAGGAGAAGGTCTCGGCCCGGGAGCCGGATGAGGACAAGGTTATGGACCTGCGCTCGGCGGTGGAGGCTTTCATCAGGCCGGGCATGCATCTCCACGTGGCCCATGCCTACCTGAGGCCCAACGCCGCCATCTACGAGATCTGCCGCCGGTTCTGGCGGAAGCAACCGGGCTTCGTCATCTCCTCGCTGGGATTTACTGCCAACATGGTGCTGCTGGTCTACGGGGGACTCGCCAGCAAGCTGATAACCGCCTTCTGCGGCGACTCCTATCCCTTCCCCAGCCCCAACCGGGTTTACCAGGAAGCCTACCGGGATGGCAGGGTGGAGATAGAGAACTGGACGGTCCTTACCCTTCCCCTGAGGCTCATGGCCGGCGCCATGGGGGTGGAAGCAATTCCCACATTTTCCCTGGAAGGCAGCACCATGGCCGAGGAGAACGGGGACGCCTATTTCACTGTGGAGGTCTCAGGGGCCGGGAAGACCGGCATGCTCAGGGCCCTGAGGCCGGACCTGACGCTCCTCCACGCGCCCGCGGCCGACCGCGCCGGCAACGTGATACTCACCCCGCCCTTCGCTGAGAACGCGTATTCCGCCTTTGCCGCCCGGGAGGGCGCGCTGGTGACGGTGGAGAGGGTGGTCCCCTCTTCCTACATCCGGAGGCACAGCCACCTGGCCAGGATCCCGGGCTACCTGGTGAAGGCGGTCTGCGAGGCGCCGATGGGGGCACACCCGTCGGGCCTGGCCTGCATGGACCTGGATGGTATCGAGCCTTACGCCGAGGACGAGGAATTCATGGAGGAACTCCGACGGGCGTGCCGCAGCGACGAGGCGCTGGAACGCTGGGTGGAAGAGTGGCTTTTCGGGGTGGGGGACCACCGGGGTTACCTGGCCAAGCTGGGCCACGAGAGGATTTGGTTCCTCAAGGGAAGGGCGGCGGAGGATTCCTGGTATTACGAGCTGCTTTCCCGGATCGAGGAGATCGAGGGGAGAACAGGATATACGCCCACCGAACTCATGGTGGTGGAGGCCGCAAGGCTTATACGCAGAAAGGTGATGGAAAACGGTTACCGGGTCATCCTGGCGGGCATAGGCGCGTCCAACCTGGCCGCCTGGAAGGCCTGGTACGACCTGAGGAGGGAGGGTCATCCGGTGGAGCTGGCGGCAGAGGTAGGCTTTTACGGCTACACGCCTCGCCCCGCCGACCCGTTCATATTCAACCTGCGGAATATCCCTACCTGCCTCATGCTCGCCGATATTCCCACCGTCCTCGGTTCCCTGGTGGGGGCTTCTGGAGGTCGGTCCATCGGGGCCTTGGGCGCCGGCCAGGTGGACCGCCACGGCAACATAAATTCCACCCTTATACCGGAGCTGAAGCTGTTCCTGGTGGGTTCGGGAGGAGCCTGCGACGTGGCCCTGGGGGCGGGGGAATGCCTGGTCACGGTGGTCCAGGACCGCCTCCGGTTGCCGGAAAGGGTCTCCTACCGGACCGCGCCGGGCGGGAAGGTCAGGACGGTGGTCACCACCATGGGAGTGTGGGAGAAGGTCCCGGGGGAAGAGGAACTGGTTCTCACCGCTTATTTCCCCCACCTCGGAGCGGAGGTGGAAGCGGTCAGAAAGATAAAGGAATCTTGCGGTTGGGAGCCGAAAGTCGCGCGGGTTCTGAGGAGGGTGGAAGAGCCGACTCCCGGGGAGCTGGCGGACGTGAGGCTCTTCGATCCCAGGAGGTTCTTCCTGGGAGAGGATTGAGGTGAACGACCCCGATCCTTCAGGACCGGGCTCTCCGCCCGCACCAGGGAGATTTCCTGAGGGGGAGCAAAAAATACGGCAAGAACGCGCGACCCGCTTGCCAGTCTTGGCTTACCAGTATTCGCCAGTTCCCGGTTAACGCTGGAGAAGCGCGAAAGTAACGGGCCAGCCTCCCACCCGTGGAAGGCTGGCCCGGAGATCGTAGCGTTTTCTTAACGCCGTGCCGTCTTTAACCCTGGTTCCCCGGCTGCCATCCAAGCCGTCGATCGGGACGAAAAGCCATCATCCGCCCCCGATGGGGGTCAGGTTCATGGTGATGTTGTTGAGGAGCTCTTCCACGGTGATGTGGGCTGGGTCCAGGCCGTAGGCCCTCAGGTAGCGTTGGATCAGGTACTGCAGGAATTCCACTTCCGGAGTTTCCATCGCCGATACCCCCTTCATCCCCTTTTTAGTTTCAATTATTCCCTGGCGTTTCTAAGTTAAAACCACTGATGCCCGGGGCGATCTTTCCGCGGGACGCTTTCCCATCCGTTCCTTGCCACGGCGGGATACGTCCCAGCCACGTGGCGTTTTCCTCCGGCAATCACTGGTAAGCATTGGCAAATGTGGCTTGGCCGGACCCGTTGGGGATGGGAACCTGGTAGGATGAGGGCAACAAGGGCATGATGTTAAGGAATCTCGTTGCACGTCCGCTCAAGTGGACCAACCTGGTCGCCTTCCGTCAAGGTCCTAGTAGGCGACCAACATCGGTTCCCGGATCCCCGCGAAACCCGCCTTCAGTCCTTGACCTCGATGCCGGAGTTGTCTCGGGGAAGGTCTCCCAATGGATGCTTCGGCATGGTCGCAGGAAGGGCCCACCGGCAGGAAGATTTCGCTCGGGTTTAGGCAAGGTAAGAGGTAAGAGGATGTCGATCGTCCATTCACGAGGAAAAGAGGTTTTCGCCCGGCCCGACGGGTGTGTCCCGTCAGCCCGAGGGGGATCCCCCAACCTTGAGCAGGTAGATCCTTTCGGCCAGTTCCAGGATCACGTCGGCCGCCTCGACCGCCTGGCGCCACCTTTCGGGTATCGCCTCCAGGCCGTTGTATGCCCCGCTGATGGCGCCGGCCACCGCCCCGGTGGTGTCCGCGTCAAGCCCCCCTTCCACCGCCCTGGTGACGGTCTCCTCGAAGTCGCCCGGGGAGCGGAGGAAGCAGAAGAAGGCGCTCGCCACCGTCTCCACCACGTACCCGCCCGTGCCCAGCCTCGCCAGGGCCTCTTCCACCTCCATGCCCTTTTCCAAGAAGGCCCTGGCCATCAGGAGTTTCCTTGACACCTCGCAGTCCCCGATGTATCCGATCGTTTCCTCGATTAGCCTGGCAGGATCGAGGTCGCCCCTGGCCGCCCTGGCCACGGCGTAAGCAACCGCCGTGGCTCCCGCCACCGCCTCCCGGTTGTTGTGGGTTATGATGCCCACTTTTTGGCAGTCCTCTCTTAACCTTTCCAGGTCGTCGCAATCGATCAGGGCCACCGGGGCTATGCGCATGGCGACTCCGTTGCCCGCGGCAAACTCTCCCCGGGCCCCGCTTTCGGATGCGTGTACCCCCGCCAGCAGCCGCTTTATGGACTCGTAGGTGGAGTTCCCTATTCCCCGCCAGTCACCGGACCTGAACCAGTCCACGAACTCCCTTGCCGTGTCTTCCGGGTCGACGCATCCCCGCCTGGCTATGCTCCGCGCGTGGCACAGCATCATCTTGGTGTCGTCGGTCCATTGCCCGGCCTTGAGGTGACGCCAGGGAGCGTCCATGAAGTCGCGGACCCTCCCGAAGGTCTTGCGGATCTGGGAAGCCCGCATGCCCTCCACCGGCATCCCCAGGGCGTCTCCCACGGCAAGTCCGAGCAGGGAGCCGAGGAAATGGCTTTTCCTTCTCGAAATATCCATTGGCGACACCTTTCTCCGCACGGCTTTACCATGGCCCCGGGGCTTGAAGATCCACAAAGGCGTCCCGGGGACCTCGCTCGCCGGGTTTGTGGTCCATTCTTCCTTGAATTAGATTATAAGGGGCGCTTGGAGCAAGAGGGTTGAGCGCGTTGGATTACGAGGGCTGGGGAGTCCCGCGCTCTCCTGCGATTTCGGGAGGTTCCGATGGAAGCGGGGAGCAGTGTCGTAGGCGATCCCGACCTGGGCACCACCGTGGGCGGGGATCCCTACCTGGGGAGGCGGCAGGTCAGGCTTTTCGATTTCGGAGGCGACCACTACGAGCTCGGGTTCCAGCAGGGCCTGCAGCTGCGGGAGGCCATCCACCATCTTTTCCATCACCTGAGGGACTTCGACTGGGTCTGGGTAAGGAAGCCCCCCCTGGTGCCCTTCCGGATGTACGTCTCTCTGGCCTCGCGATGGGCGGAGGGCCAGCTGAGAGACGACCTGGCGAAGTTCGTTCCAGACCAACTGCTCAGGCTGGAGGGGATCGCCAAGGGAGCCGATGTCCCCGAGAGCCACCTTTTCTTCGCCTTGGCCGGGGAAATGCACATCAACCAGGTGAGCTACCGGTTGGGGGCCTGCACGGGGATTGTCGTCTCGGAGGAAATAAGCAACCGGGGGGAGCCCATCCTGGTCAAGAACCTGGATTTCCCCCTTTACCTGAGGCCCTATTACGTCACCAGGCTATCCCGCCCGAAAGAGCTTTTTCCGAACCTGGTATTGACCCTGGCTCCCTGGCCCGGGTGCTTCGATGGCCTGAACAGCGAGGGGCTATGCATATCCTACAACCAGGCGTACGCGACCGATATGCCCAAGGCCAACCTTCCCGTTAGCGTGCTGGTCCAGGAAGCCCTGGAGAGATGTTCCACGGTGAGGGAGGCGGTGGAATTCATCTCGGGAAAACCCAGGGGGTCCGGCGCCCAGCTGCTCCTGGTGGACTCCACCGGAGACATGGCGGCGCTCGAGCTCTCTCCCAACTTCAGCGGGGTGAGGGAAGCGGAGGACGGTTGGTTGGTGGCTACCAATCATTACCAGTCAAGGGAGATGATGAGCTACGACCTGCCCCATACCGCCTATTACGACGGCAGGAACGTGGAGGCCCTGCGCGGGTTGAGGGTCCACGAGTCCAGCGAGCTCCGCCTGAAGCGGGCCGAGCAGCTTCTCTCGGAAGCGGATACGGTGGGCATAAAGGAACTCGTGAATATCATGAGCGACCACGGGGAAAGCGGCAGGGGTGACGACAACACCATCTGCAGGCACGGGCCCTTCTATCACACTACCTGCTCTCTGGTGATGCTCCCGAGGAGCCGGCGCCTGCTGGTGGCTTACGGGCATCCCTGCGAATCGGTCTTCACCGATTTCCGGGGCCTTCTCGACCAGGGGACGGTGGAGGATGAGC
>JBBFMI010000148.1:0-5364 GCA_037478635.1 Candidatus Geothermincolales bacterium
ATCCAGGTGGGAGGTAACAGGTACACGAAGTCGATAACGGATAACAAGTGGAAGCGGGAGAAAGCCAGCGCCGGGGATACGTCGGAGAAGAACGAGATCGGTAAGTTGTCATCCATTCCCGATAGCGCTTCGTCAACGGAATATCTGGGCACGGAAGAACTGGATGGCCAGCCTGCGCACCGGCTCCGTTTTTTTCTTGACCCGGAAAAACTGGCCGAGGTATTGCCTTCGGTCCCGAAAGAGCAGATCGCCGAGAACAAGGGAGCTACCATAGATGTGTGGATACGCCAGTCCGATCTCCAAAGGATCAAGTACGAGATGGTGGTGAGCAACGCCAAGATCAACGATAGAGTCGGTTATGGCGACCTCAGGGTGGTCATCGCCATAAGGGATATAAACGAACCGGTATTGATAAAACCTCCGGTGTGAGGGTTGTGTCCACGGGTTGAAGATTCAGAATGCCAGCTGCTGGTTAGGCGCTGAGGGCAAGGAGGATCGCGTTGGATTGTAGCAGGCATCCTGGGCACAGTGCTTTAGAGAAATGCCGGAAGTGCGGAAATCGCTTCTGCGTCCTGTGTGTCGTGGAAACCGATCAAGCCGAGCTCTGCCCGGACTGCTTTTCCAAGATTAGGGGGGAGATGGAGGGAGAAGAGAAAGGGACCTCCTTGCCCGATGTGGCCCCCACCTTGGAGGAAGCGGGAGGGGAAAGCTTTCTCTCGCTCGGTCCAGACGAGGATTTCAGCTTCCTCAAAGATGAAGAGGGAGTTGGCACGAAAAGGCTCCTGGACCGGGCGGGGTTGCCAAAAAAAGTCGGAAGGATAAGGGATTCCAGGAGGAAGGCGAGGAAGAGGGGGGATCAAAGCCCGGCCTCGCCGGCCGAGCAGCAGCCCCTCCCTGAGGAAATGAAGGAAGCGAAAGACTCTACTGTATCAGAGGCCTACCCTTGCGAAGTGGCGGTAGAGCTCGATGAAGGGGAAGCATCCAGGGTTTCTCGTGAAGTCAAGCCCGGTGATGTAGATGACAGGATCTTGGAAGAGGTCATATCGGCGGTCCTGGGTACCGAGCAGGAAGTAGCCGAGGTAGAGATACCGGAGGAAACGGAGGAGGAAAAAAAGAGACCCGAAAGGGCTAAGAGCCTGGCCCGACGCTTCAGTTTCCTGGCCCAGCCCAGGGTCAACGAGCCCACGGTATTGACCGAAAGTTGGTGGAAATCCACGGCATTCCTGATCGCCATGACACTGGCCACGGCGTTGCTCTGGGCCCTTCCCAACGCCTATCTGATACCCAGGGACACCGAGTACGGCTTGCACTCGTTGATCCTCGGGATGGCCGTAGGGTTGGTACTTTGGCGGAAGGCGGGCAGGAAACACGGCACCAGGCTGGCCATACAGGCATTCCTGGTCACTTTCATAGGCCTGTCATTGGGAGAGGCCATTCACTGGTTCCTCACCATCGTGAAAAACAAGGCATTGAGGACCATCGTGTTTGACCTCATCACCCTACGTTTCCTGTGGGAGAACGCCGGGCTGGTGATGAGATATGTGGTAGAGGCCATGTTCCCGTTGTCTTTTCTATGGATTCTCGTCCTTCCCTCTCTCACTGCCTTTCTCATAGGCTTTGGAATGCCGCCTATTCCCGAGATCTTCTTCCAGATGGGCAGGGCCCTGAGAAGCGGAGAGAGCCAGAGGATGTAAGGGGTTTTACCTCAAGCGGTTCAGCTCTTGCGGTAATCGTCCGTGGCCTTGGAGCATGGTGGGGATGAGGTTTGCAGGCAATAAACGGTCCATCCTTTCGCTCACCCTCTTCTTGATGGCAGCCGCAATGGTTGTGGTCTTTCTCGTGCTGACAGTTGGGTCGGGCGGGGATGGGAAGGTGGAAAACGCGGCAAGGGTTATCACCGGGTGGAGGATGCTGGGAGGGAACGAGGGGCATACCTTCTTTCTCGATGCGAGCCTCGGATTACAGTTGGAGAGGTCCTGGAAAAGGAGGCTGGACGGGACAGCGGCTGGAGCTGCCGCGATATCAGGGGGAAAAACCTTTGTCTCACTCAGAAGCGGTTGGGTTTATTGCCTGGATTTGGAGAGCGGGAAACCTTTGTGGAAATACGATGTGGGTTCGAGCGTGGAGTCCATGCCCGCAGTCGAGGCAGATCACGTCCTGATAGGAGCTACAGACGGGAAGCTCGTGTGCCTTAACGGCGAGGGAAAAGAAAGATGGATAAGAGAGGTGGGAGGAACCATCAGGTCGGCGCCGACCCCTGCGGGAGGTTCGGTTTTCGCAGGCAGCTCTGACGGCCATGTTTACTGCTTTTCCCTCTCAAAGGGCAGGCTCCTCTGGTCTGCAAGCATCGGGGCTGCAGTAGAATGGAGCCCCGCCGTAGCGGGAGACCAGGTGTTCGCTGCGAGCAAGGAAGGACTACTGGTGGCGCTTGATTCCTCCTCAGGCGAAATGGTCTGGCAATTCGAGTCGAAGGATTTCCCGGTCGCCTCTCCGGTGGTCGGCAATGGCAAGGTGTTCCTCGTTGGGGAAGTATCCGTTTCAACCCTGGATGTCCAGTCAGGACGTCTCCTTTGGAAAAAGGATTATCCAGGGAACCTCCAAGCCTCACCGGCTCTTATGAACGACATGCTGGTCTTATTGCTTGGAGACGGGGAGAGCGCTGACTTGATAGGCCTTGATATCACCACGGGCGATGCGAGTTGGAGGTCGGTGCTGGACGTTAACCCCCCCTGCGGCATCATATGCGCTGGCAGCAAGGTTTTTCTCGCCGATGGAAGGGGCTTAAGGGTTGCGGAAATTGGAAGTTCGGCCTGGATAGAGCTTTTAAGGGTGGACGGTTTAATGGGCAACGCATTTTCTGCCTTCGGCGAGGGCTTTCTCGTGGCAACTGAGAATAGGAACTGGTTTTTCTACAGATTCAAGTGACGATAGTCCGGAGGGTATCGACGAGGAAGGAGTGTGCAGGTTTTTGTGGAAGTAAACTTTAAGTAAAGAAATAGGCCCATAGAGAAAGGAGAGACGCGAGGATGGCGAAAAACAGGCGGTTTCTATCCCTGGCTCTTGCGACCTTCTTATTCCTTTCGCTCCTCGTGGCGGCGACGGGTTGTTCCAGTGGCGAGAAGGAACCCACGCTCCAGGAGATCTGGGAAAAGTCAGAGAGCGGCGTGGACATAAAGTCCTTTTCAATGAGGTTGAGCGTCTACTATCTTAATACGGCATTCGGCAGCGGGATAGTCCAGGAGAACATCGTGAACGTAAATGGAGATGACCTTCACGTTCAGAGTTCGCTTTTCGGTGCGGATTTCTTGGAGGTAATAAAGATCGGCGATAGGCAGTACAGGAAGATGTTCAACGACAAGAAGTGGAGGGAAGAGCAGGTTTCCGTAAGGGCGTCGGATTACTCGGCTGTGGGCAGGAGGCTGAGCGATCTACCGAACCTGTCCACCGGCTCCAGACTGGAGGGCAAGGAAAACGTGGGAGGAGAGGAGGTTTATCACCTGGTGTTCGAGGTGTCTCCTGAGAACGTGACCTCTATCTTCCCCAGCGTGTCCACGGTGAACTTATCCGGCAACCAGGGAGCAAGGATAGACGTTTGGGTGAGGGTTTCTGACTATATGAGGATAAAATACGAGGCACTGGTGAAGGGAGTGAGTATAACCGACAAAATAGGCAAGGGAGACGTGCGCATCGTCGTGGAGCTGAGCAACATAAACCAGCCGATCTCGATAAACCCTCCATCATGATGAACCTTGGCTTTTGTTGCTCTTGAGTATACTGGGCCAGTTTTCTGGCCCAGTTTTTATGCAGATGGTTTTCATGGGCATGAATCCAGAAAAGGCGACGAGAGCTTTGCCAATCAGGACACCTATATTTTTAATCGATTTTCAAGTAATTCAAGGGATTCCTCTTCGAATGTTTAAAGAAAATAATAAAGTTTTCCGATAAGTAACTTAGCATGTGTTTGGCGTCATTGGTTCGCAAAGGAGGTTTTTAGATTTCAAGGTGTAAATTGGTAGTTATTCGAATTTTTTTAAAAATTTGAAATTATTTCGCTTGTTTGAAAAGGAGTGGCTGGGGATTAATCGGGAGGTCTGACATGCTTACCCGGAACGGCGTTCAAAAGGTCGTTAATCTTTTGGTCATCGTCCTTTTCGTGAGCCTTTTCGTTTTAGGGGCAGTAGCCATCCTGCCCTCTCGAAGTCCCATCGGTCCCATGTTAGGAAAGCTTTTCAACATGGGAGAGAACCTGAGCGGCATGTTCGCTTCCCTTGATCCCAAGGAAGTTGCCGAGGCAATCAACGAAAACCCTGAACTCCTTGAGGTGTTGCTATCCTACCTTGACGCAAAGATCCTGGCAGAGGGGCTCAACGGGAACCAAGCTTTCGTCAGCGAGCTTGTGAGCTACCTCGACCCGAAGGTGGCTGCCCAGGTGGTGAACGAGAACCGGGATTTCGCTGTTGAGGTCGTGAAATACCTTGACCCCGGGGTGGTCGCCGATGTTGTGAACGAGAACACCGATTTTATAGTGAGATTGGTCAGGAACCTGGATCCTGGTTCTACGGCGTTTATCGTTAACAGCTCAGAGGAATTTGCCACCAGGCTTATATCCTCCCTGGACCCCCAGGTTATCGCCAACGTCATAAATCAGAACGGGGATTTTCTAACCCGCCTTACCTCGTATCTGAATCCTCGGGTCCTATCCAGGGTCGTCAACGAAAACCCGAGTCTGCTCGAGGAACTCTTGGGCCTTATAAATCCCAGGGTGGTTGCAAGGGCGGTCAATGCCAATGGTACTTTTCTGAGGAATCTCATGGGCGTCATCGACCCCAAAGTTTTAGCCGGAGCGCTCAACGCCAATGGACCGTTCCTCAGCGGCTTGCTCTCGGCCCTTGACCCAAAAGTGGTCGCTGATGCCCTCAACCAGAACGAAGATCTCGTTTACCAGGTGGTCGAACTCCTGGACCCCAAGTTCGTGGCGTCCATAATCAACAATCAGAGCTTTTTGACTTCCCTTATCGGGTATCTCAACCCCGCTGCAATTGCCGGGGCCGTCAACAGCAATCTCGGCTTTCTTAATGGCCTCCTGGGCAAGCTGGATGCCTCGGTGATAGCCGGGGCGGTCAACCAGAATGCCGCCTTCGTCAACGCCCTCATCTCCCACCTGGACGGGGCCCAGCTCGGAGCCATCATGGACGGCAACTCCCGCTTCCTCACCGACTTCGTGGGGGCCCTCTCCACCGACACGGTGGCCAGCGTGGTCAACGGCAACGGCCCCTGGATCACCGAGCTCCTGGGCAAGCTGGATGCCTCGGTGATAGCCGGGGCGGTCAACCAGAATGCCGCCTTCGTCAACGCCCTCATCTC
>JBBFMI010000149.1:0-5357 GCA_037478635.1 Candidatus Geothermincolales bacterium
ACGGGAAGAGAACCCCCATATCCCAGTACCCGAGGCAGAGAAGGGGAGGAAAGGGCGTGAGAACGGTCTCCCCCTCCTTGGCCCGCGGTGAGCTGGTGGCCGCCAGGGTGGTCAGGGAGGGAGAAGAGCTGATGGCGGTATCCGAAAAGGGAGTCCTCATCCGAATAAAGACCGAGGAGATCTCGAGGATGGGCCGCGCCACCCAGGGCGTGAGGATAATGAGCCTCAACGAGGAGGACAAAGTGTCGAGCATCGCCCACCTGGCCTCCCAAGAGGGCGTAGACGACGGGGGAGATCGGGGTGCCTGATTTCGAGATACTCGACCACACTGCGGACGTGGGCGTCAGGGCCTGGGGAAAAGACACGGCGGAAGCCCTCCGCAACGTATCCCTCGGGATGCTCAACCTTATATACGAGCCGGAGAGGGTGGAGGCGGAAGAGGTCAAGGAATTGCAAGTCTCCGGAAGGGACTGGCCCTCCCTCATGGTGTCCCTCCTGCAGGAGATACTGTTCCTGGTGGAGGCCGAGGGGTGGGCGGTCAGGGACCTCAGGATAGAAGAGGTGGGCGAGTACAGGGTAAAAGCGAGCCTCACCGGGGAGCGCCTGGATCCACAAAGGCACCGGGTGTGCGGGGAGATCAAGGCGCCCACTTACCACATGATAAAATTCGAAAAAGGAGACGACCGCTGGACCGCCCAAGTTTACTTCGACGTTTGACCCGCCCCGAAAGAGGTGATGAGATATGGGTTTGCTGCGCGCCGCCTTACAGAGGGGCAAGTACGTGTGGGAGATCCCCGTGGGCGCGCAGGAAGGCATGAGGGTGCCGGGCGTGGTCTTCGGGGATCGACAGATCCTGCAGAAGGCCGACGAGGACAACGCCCTGGTGCAGGTGGCAAACGTCGCGTGCCTGCCGGGGATCGTGAAGGCATCGCTGGCGATGCCCGACATCCACTGGGGATACGGTTTCCCGATAGGAGGGGTGGCGGCCACCGCCGTGGAAGAGGGGGTGATTTCCCCCGGGGGAGTGGGCTACGACATATCGTGCGGCGTGAGGCTGGTCAAGAGCTCCCTTACCTGGAATGAAGTGAAGGGAAGGCTGGACGAACTCCTCGACCACCTGGAGAGAGGGGTGCCCAAGGGACTGGGCACCAAGGGGAGGATCCAGCTTTCCAGGAAGGAAATGGAAAACCTCATGAAGAGGGGAGTGAAGGAGCTGGTCGCCAGGGGAATAGGCTGGGAAGAGGACCTGGAGTGCATGGAAGAAGGAGGTTGTTATCCCGGTGCCGACCCCTCCAAGGTGAGCGATAGGGCATTCCAAAGGGGCAGGGACCAAGCCGGGACCCTCGGGTCGGGAAACCATTTTTTGGAAATACAGGTGGTGGAGGAGGTCGGGCCGCTGGCCGAAGAGATGGGCCTGTTCGAGGAACAGGTAGTGGTGATGGTCCACTCGGGATCCCGGGGACTGGGCCACCAGATATGCTCGGATTATATAGAGATAATGAACGCAGCCCTTCCCAAGTATAAGTTCAGGCTCCCCGACCGCCAGCTGGTGTGCGCCCCCGTCAGGTCGAAGGAGGGCCAGGATTACCTGGCCGCCATGGCGTGCGCCGCTAACTTCGCCATGTGCAACCGGGAGGCCATCACCCATTGGATCCGCGAGGCCTTCGAGGCCACCTTCAGGGCCGGGGCGAGGAAGTTGGGCATGGATCTCCTCTACGACGTGTCCCACAACCTGGCCAAGCTGGAGAGGCACATGGTGGACGGGAAAGAGATGGAGCTGATGGTGCACAGGAAGGGCGCCACCCGGGCCTTCCCCGCGGGGAGGCCGGAGCTCCCGGAACGCTACCGGGAGGTGGGACAACCGGTGATAATACCCGGGGACATGGGCAGCAATTCCTACGTTCTGGTGGGCACCCGGGAGGCCATGGAGATGAGCTTCGGCTCCACCTGTCACGGGGCCGGCAGAACCATGAGCAGGAAGGCCGCCAAGAAGAAGGTCAGGGGAGAAGAGCTCAAGAGGAGACTGGAATCGCAAGGCATAAAGGTCAGGACCGATCACCTTTCCGGCTTGGCAGAAGAGGCCCCCGAGGCATACAAAGACGTCACAGAGATCGTGGAGATATGCGAGGGGGCAGGGCTTTCGCGCAAGGTGGCGCGCATGAGGCCTGTGGCGGTGTTAAAAGGATAGCCCATGGGTCGTCCTCGCCTCGATGCAACGAAAACCGCAGCCTTCGTCGCCCTGCTGTCTTTGTTGGTCGCGACCCTTTGCGGTGGATGCGGAAGGGAAAAGGGCTCTCCTGTATCTCCCCGGGAAGTGAGCCGGGAGAACGTGATGAACGGCGCCTACCGCGTGAAGGTGGTGGAGGACGGGAGGGTCAGGGGCGTGTTCGCCTACAGGGCGGGCTCTTTTCGGTTAGTCCAGGCGGAAGCCCCAAGGATAATCGTCTTCAACGTCGAAACGGGCGAGGCATGGGAGGCAAACACCTCCCTGAGGACCAAGAGGAGAATCAGCTCCGAAGAGGCTATGGCGAGGGCGGGACCCTGCCCCTCGGTGGTGATGAGGCCCTATTACGACCTCACCCAGTACTGGGAAGATGGGGTTTTTCGCATGGAGACCGTGGATGGGAGGAGGATCGAGGCTTTCCTGGACGGGCCCGGGCACCTGCCCACCTCGTGGTCGGCTACGAGGGGGAAGGAGGCCCTGAAGAGCTACCGGTGGGAATACTACGTTGGTCCGGAGCCGGCTGACGAGAATTTCTTCCCTCCAGCGGATTATGCCGAGAGGTAGCGTGGCCGCAAAGCACAACATGTTGTGTTTTTCAGGTCGGTTTTCGACAACATTTTGTGGATTTTGTGGAAACCGCAATGGATCCCACGATGCCAGGCGAAGGCCTTGAAGCGCGACGGGAATCCCGGGCGCGAACGCCCCCGTCGTATACCCGAGGGGCGGGACAGGTTAGGGCGGTCAGCGGAACGATAGGGATGAAATTCTCGTTCGATGCTTGGTCGCGATTACAAGTGGTTTATCTCCATAGGTAGCTTGTCCAACTCCCAAGAATGACTTCTCACGAGATATTTGGTCGTTTCCGCAAGAGCTTCCCGGGGCGAAGGAGGCCGGGAAGAAAAATGCGCCTTCAAGGGGATAGACAAGTCCGAATGGATGAAAGAGGAGCTGCCCCAGCGCCGGTTCTGGAGCCATGGATGTACGCCCGATCTTCAGCGGGCTTGAGAAAACCCACCCGGAATGCTATATTTCATGATGCGGGCCTATAGCTCAGCTGGTTAGAGCGCACCCCTGATAAGGGTGAGGTCACTGGTTCGAATCCAGTTAGGCCCACCAGGAAAATACCCCGAAAGGGGTTTTTTGTTTGCCCATCTTTCTCCCTGTCCAAAAAGTCTTTTATGTCTCACCCCCGGATTAGAATCACGTTAGTGCTTCGCGCAAGGCGCGTTTCGTCGCCAACGATGGCGGGCTATCCCTTGGAGGCGTCTCTGTGGAAGGAGGAGGGGAATTGGCGAAGCAGATGGTCAGCGAGCTTCGGCCGGGCCAGGAGGTCGACAGCGTTTTCCTGGTGACCAGGAAGGAGGTCAAGAAGACCAGGAAGGGGACGCCATACATATCTCTGGAATTGACGGACAGGAGCGGAAGGATAGAGGCGAAGATCTGGGAGGAAGGCGTTCACCTGGGGGACGCCTTTTCCGTGAGGGATTTCGTCAGGGTCACCGGGAGGGTGGATTCCTTCAATGACATCAAGCAGGTGGTGGTGAGCTCCTTGAGAAAATGCCAGGAATGCGAAGTGGACATGGGCGATTTCGTCAGGGCGTCCGAACACGACCCCTCCAGTTTATTGGAAGAGATAAGGGAAGCAGCTCATGGCGTGGTCGAGCCACACCTCAGGGAGCTCCTCATGTGCTTTCTGCAAGACGAGGATTTCCTCGAGGAGTTCAGCATCGCACCTGCTGCCAAGAACTACCATCATCCTTACCGGGGAGGATTGCTCGAGCATACCGCTCACACGGTGAGGATCTGCAAGATCTTGTGCGATGTCTATCCGTGCCTGGATAGTGACCTCCTGATAACGGCAGCCATATTGCACGACATCGGGAAGGTCAAGGAGCTGGAAATGGACATAGCGGTGGAGTATTCGGACGAGGGCAGGTTCCTCGGGCACCTGGTGCTGGGCGACCAGATGATCCGGGAGAGGATGGATGCCATGGGGGGATTTCCGGCCGAGCTTTCGTTGAAGTTACGACATGCCATCCTGAGCCACCACGGGGAGCTGGAATGGGGCTCGCCGAAAAGGCCCAAGACCCTGGAGGCCCTGGTCCTTCACCACGTCGACAACCTGGACGCCAAGGTGAACAGCTTCCTCGAGGTCATCGAGAGGAACGACGGTTCCGATTCGAAGTGGACTGACATGAGGAATCTATTCAGAAGGCCCCTTTACGTGCCCAAGCCCATGTCCCAGGAGGTGGAGATAATGGCGGAAGGGGAGGCCGAGATAGAGGTGGACCTGGACCTTTAGGGGGATGCCGGCGGCATGACGCTCATGCGCTCCGTTTCTTCCTCGCTGCTCCTAACCCCTTTTTCGTGAATGATCTGATGGAGTCCCCGAGGAGGGCAGCTGTTCTCCCAGGAAGGGATGCGAGCCTGTCACGGGCTGAGGTGGCGAGGATGGAGAGCAGCGCCCGACGAAGGCCAGGGAGATCGGAGGAACCTGGTGGGGCGTGCCCGTAGCGGAGGCGTTCGAAGAGGGTGGCCGCCTCCATGCGTCGTTTGAGAGGCGAGGACGAGGGAAGTCCGAGCAGGTACTCCCTGAAGGTAAGGTGGGGCGAACGTTGCAGGCCCAAAAGGGACATGGCGGAGAGGAAAAGCGCTATCGACCTATTCGGGATGCCCTCGGTCGCGGCGGAACGTCCTTCGGAACCGAAGAGCGCCCGAGCCCTCTTTTTCAGGATCAGGATGAGCGATATCGCCATGAACACGGGAAGGGCGAGGAGGTTGTAGGGGAACCGGCCGAGCGACCTCGCCGCCCACGCCAGGACCCTTTTGAGGGGAGTCGGGAGGAGGGAAGAGAGCCTGGTCCCCATCCAGGCGAAAAGGTCCCTGAAGATGAAGCGGGGTCCCATCCATGGCCTGGGCTCGGGAGGAGTCATGCCAGGCGTGGGATCTACGGCGATCCAGCCATTGCCCTCGAGGTAGATCTCCGCCCACGCGTGGGCGTCTGACCTCTTGACCTCGTACAGGCCGGTGAAGGGGTTGTATTCGCCCGTGGCGTAGCCGGTGACCACCCGGGCGGGTATTCCGGCCAGGCGGCACAACACCACGAAGGCGGAGGCGAACTGCTCGCAAAACC
>JBBFMI010000150.1:0-5346 GCA_037478635.1 Candidatus Geothermincolales bacterium
GTGGAAGATTTTCCCTGCATAGTGGCCCAGGACTCGGAGGGAAACTACCTGTTTTCGCACATCCCCGATTCTTAGTCGCGTCCCGTCGGGGCCGCCCTGGAATCCCCGCTAATCGTTGGCAGCGTCCTCCTCAGTGACCCCGGGGAGGATTTCCCGAGGAGCCTTCCGTTAGGGATCTTCCGGCAAGACCAGCGCGATGGACCCGGTATCGTAAGTAATGCCACCCCGGGATTTGACCCTTGGTACCTCCCCTTCCATCGGGCTCTCGGCGCGGGTCGGCGGACCGCGCATAACTCTCCTGTCCCCGGAGAAACCGAGGGAGGGGCTCGATAGCTGGTGGACGTGATCGGACGATCGGGCAATTTCGGATACCGCACCGGCGTTTTCTCCCGATTCCCTTGATAGCTCCAGAGGGATATCGTACCATGGACCCAGAACTCGATTGTCAGGTACGGGCTGTCTGGGCGTCGCTTGCGGAAATGCGTTTGTTGGACAGGGGAAAGTTCCGGGTCGTCACGGAGATGTGAGGGGGTGATCTCATGCATCACGATTTCTTCGAGGGGATCGAGCAGGTCGAGGCCACCATAGCCGGCAAGAGGGCCAAGCTTCCCGTCTTTTACCGTAGCGCAAGGAGCTTTACCGCCATCTTCCCCGCCACCGTGCTGGCGCTGCGCCGGCTGTTGCCCGATTCCCGCTACGTGCCCGCCCAGATAGCGCCCGGGGTGGGGGCGGTGCACCTGACCGCCTTCGAGTACTACGATACCGACATAGAACCCTACAACGAGTTCGCCATCGGCGTACTCCTCAACGACCCCCAGGCGATGCCCCTTCCCGGGTACAACCTTCTACGCCAGCTCATCAACCTGACCTTCTACACCTATATCCATCACCTGCCTGTGACCACGGAGATCGCCCTTCGGGGCGGCATCGACGTCTACAACTACCCCAAGTTCATGGCGGAGATCGAGTACTCCGACACCGAGTCCACGGTGACCTGTGACCTGAAGGAGAAGGGCGATCTAATCCTCCGGCTCGAGGGGCAGAAGATCGACGCGCCCCGGAGCGGGATAATGAAGTTCCTGTGCCACCTGTACCAGTACAGGCAACCCCAGGGCGCCGAGTTCAAGGTCAACGCCCTCCGATACGCCATCGTGCCCGGCTTCGGTAAGGCCAGGCTGGAGCTGGGAGACACCCACCCGGTGGCCCAGGAGCTGAGGCGGACCCTGCTCTCCACCCAGCCCCTCATGTACATGTACATGCCCGAGATCCAGTGCATACTCTACGGTCCCGAGAAGCTATCCCTCCCCCTCCTGGTCCGCCTGCTGAGGGAGAACATGGGGATCCCGGTGGAGAGGCTGGCGGAGGAGCTGGCGAGGATGGTCACCAGGGAGGGGTAGGCCAGGAGCCCCCCGATAAAGGGCGATATCCGTCCCGCCCTCGTCGTTCCGGGCGCCCAGGACCCTGCCGGGGAGAGGGCGCGGGAAGGGGTCCCGGGGAAGCCGGCGGGCGGCGGGGATGAAGGTCGGGTACGAGGGTGGATGAGCCCGCCACCGTTGATTGCCCTCCGCCGTTTCGCCTCCGCGACCCGGGACGAAGGCGCTCAAGTGGTTCGGGATGAAAAAGGGGGACACGATGGCTCGCGTCGACACTTGCAGGGCGGCATGGGAACCGCGCCTGGAGGACATGACGGCGGGATTGCACGCCCTGAGCCGCCTGCCTCGAGGCATGGTGAAGGAGACCCACGATGCGGTCGCCCGGGCCCGCCGCTTCGTGGAGGAGGTGGTCCGCCCCCGGGCGCTCGAACTCGACCTGCACATCCAGAAGGACCCCTTCTACCTACCCTGGGACCTGGTGGAGGAGGCGAACCGCCGGGGGCTTTACACCATGTTCCTGCCCCGGCTCTTCGGTGGGAAGGGGTACAACCTCCCCGCCCTCTCCTTCGTGCTGGAAGAGCTCGCCTCCGCCTGCACCGGCATAGCCAACCTGGTGGGCGTTCACTACCTCGGGGTGGCTACCCTCACCGCGTCCTGGAACGTGAGGCTCATGAACCGGATAATGCGGGATACGGTGGAGGGGGAGAGGAGGGGTGAGCCACGCATCATATCCCTGGCCATCACCGAGCCCGAGGCGGGGACCGACGTGGAGGAGGTGGAACTGCTCAAGAGGGCCAGGGTCACCTGCCACGCTGAGCGGGTGAAGGGTGGTTACCTGGTCAACGGCCGCAAGATCTTCATCTCCAACGGCCATCTCTCCACCTGGCACATGCTGGTGGCCTACGAGGACCTGGAGCGTCCCGAGAGGGGGACCGTGATGCTGGCGGTGAAGACCGGCACAAAGGGCTTTTCCTTCGGGAGGGTGGAGAACAAGATGGGCCAGAAGGCCTGCCCCGCCAGCGAGCTGGTCTTCGAGGACTGCTTCATCCCGGAGGAGAACGTCTGCTTCGACCCCACTTATATCCGGAAGGTGGAGAGGGCGGCCCGCTTCCTCGGGGGTCCCCGCCGGGACGTGGAGGGTTACACCGCCCAGGTGATCCACTACGTGGTGTCCACTTCCCGGGCCGGGGTGGGCGGGTTCGCCACCGGGGTGGCCAGGGGCGCCTTCCAGGAGGCCCTGCGATTCGCCCTGGAGACGGAGGTGGGCGGGCGGAGACTGATCGACCAGGAGTGGGCCCAGTGCCTGCTGGCGGAGATGTACAAGAACGTGGCCCTCGCCCGCCTTTCCTATGTGGAGACCAACTACGCCAACTCGCTTTACGGTATGTTCAAGATCCTCCAGTGGAAACCCGCCTATTACCTGATGAAATGGATGCCCCAGGCCCTGTTCGACCGGGTGTTCCAGCCCCTGCTCGACCTCGACCTCACCACGCTCGTCTTCCGGTGGCTGATGATGGACGGCCAGAAGGACGACGAGATCCAGCGGACGTCGGGCTGGGCGTCCCTCTCCAAGTTCGCCGCCTCCGATCTCGGCCTGCGCAACTGCCAGCTGGCCCTGGAGTTGATGGGAAGGGCGGGGGTGATGCACGACCGGGTGGTGGAGAAACACCTGCGGGACTCCAAGCTGCTGCAGATCTACGAGGGCACCAACCAGTTGAACCGGCTGAACCTCTTCCACTGCCTGGTGGGGAGGGATTTCCCCGACGTGCGCACCTTCGAGGAATGAGGTTCGCCCCGGACCTTTCCGGACCGATCTTGTACGCGCCGTTGGCCCGCTCGAAGGGGATGATCGAGGACGGGGAAGCGGGGAGAGATATCCTCAGCGCTGGAAAAGAGAAAGGGGAGGAGCAGATCGCGCCTCAAAGAAGGGGGATGAGCCATGTTCGGTATCGGAACCGAGGAGTTGAACCTCGTGGACCGGCTTTCCCGAGATTTCGCCTCAGGGGAGCTCGCGGGGAGAAGGGAAGAGCTCGAGCGGTGCACGTTCGAGCCGGAAGCGGCGGTGCAGGTGTACTCCAAAGCGTGGGAGCTGGGACTCTTTTCCCTGAACTACCCGCCGGAGAAGGGCGGGGCCGACGACCCCGTCAGGACCCTGTGCGTGGTCTTGAGGAACCTGGCGGCGGTGGAGGCGGGCTTCGCGGCCGCGGTCTTCACCCACGCCTTCGGTTGCCAGGTCCTGCGGGAGGCGGGACGGGAGGATTCGGGACCCCTGGGGGAGGTCTCCCCCGGGGAGCCGAGCCTGGTCTCGGTGCCGGTGTTTGACCGCCCGGAAGAGGTGGCGAGCCGGCTCACGGCGGAAAGGGAGAGGGGGTCCTGGCGTCTTAGGGGCAGGGTTGAATACCTCCCGCTGGGGGGCGTGGGGAGATGGGCCCTGCTCCCGGCGCGAACGGGGGAAGGAGTGACCTCGCTTTTCCTCTGCGCCGCCGGGGGCGAGGACTGGAGAGCGGGCCCCCCGGTGGTCACTCTGGGCCTTAGGTCGTGCCCGGCGGTGGAGGTGACGGTTGAGGGCGTGCCCGCGGAGCTGGTCGGAGAGGAGGGAAAGGCCGGGGAATACTTCGACCGGGCGGAAGACGTCCTCTCCCCGACGGCCGCTTCCATATGCCTGGGGATCATGGAGGGATCCCTGGAGGAAGCGCTGGACTACGCGCGCCGTAGGGTCCAGGGTGGTTGGGAGATCATCAACTGGTCAGAGGTGAGGATGATCCTCTCCTCCATGGCCGTGGCCTGCAGGACGGTGGAGATGTTGGTTCGGGATGCGGTGAGGGGTCTCGAGGAGGATAACGGGATGGGCTCCCAGGCCTCCCGGGTGTCACTACTGGTGGCCCAGGACCTGGTCAGGCAGGTGACCTCCGACGGCATCCAGCTGCTGGGGGGAAACGGCTACATGAAGGATTACGGCCAGGAGAAGCGGTTCCGGGATGGCCACCACCTCCTGTCCCTGCTCGGACATCACCCCCTGCGGAAGATGGAGATCTTGCGCTTTTCAGCGCCTTGAGGGCGTGGTGAAAGGGGTTATCCCGCTTCGCTTGCCGGCCTCTAGCCCGGTCCAGGGGGAGGGCTCCCCCCGGGTCTTTACCCTGCCGGGAGGATGTTCCAAGGTCTGGTGCCCTTGGGGCGAGGAGGGAAGGGTTTTTTGCGGTCTGTGCGCCCGGCTGGGGAAGGCCGTTCCCGGTCCCACGGCTCGCCCGGTTGTAAAACGAACAGGTAATCCTTAAATTATACGGAAAACGGGATAACCCGGCCGTCCCTTGAAGCTCGTCCGGGATGGTCCCGGCAGTGGGCTGGAGGTCGAAGGCCTGGCGGTATCGGATGGTCGCGAAAGGAGGAGGGGTATGCCGCTCGACGCGGGAGTGCATTACGACAGAATAACCGACGCCTGGATGGAGTTCATGGGGGATAACTTCCACTTCGGCTTCTTCGAGGAGGGGGAGAGGGACATTGCCCGGGCCTCGGAGAGGATGGTGGACAGGATGCTCGAGCTGGTGGAGCTGGACGGGGACTCCCGCATCCTGGACGTGGGCTGCGGAATAGGAACCCCCGCCTTCCACATCCACCGGAGGTTCGGCTGCTACGTGGAGGGGATCTCCACCAGCGTGAAGGGAGTGGAGGAGGCAAACCGGCGCAGCCGGGAGCTGGGTTTTTCGGACAAGGTCAGGTTCCGGGTGGCCGACGGCCAAGACAACAAGAGTCCCGACGCCTCCTTCGACGTAGTGTGGATCATGGAGGCGGCCCATCTCATGTTCGACAAGGCCCGGCTCTTCTCCGAGTGCTTCAGGGTCCTCAGGGACGGCGGGGTCCTGGTGATGTGCGATATAGTGACCGCGCGCCTCATTCCTCCCCACAAGGGCCTCTGGCATTTCCTGCGTCACCTCCCTGGCTATTACCGGCTCCTGAAGGCCTGGGGGCCGGCCCA
>JBBFMI010000151.1:0-5312 GCA_037478635.1 Candidatus Geothermincolales bacterium
GGATAGCGCATCCCGAAAGTGTGCACCTGAAAACAGGGTCGGAGGATAAGGGCTTCCCCGGGGCGGAGGGCATCGGAGCCCAGGAGTCCCTTCATCCTCTCCCTCGCATCCCGGGCCATCCTGGCCCTCTCCGCCAGCACCGTGCCGCGGTCCCGGTTGATAACCCTATATAATTGCATAAGCGAAAAGTTAGCGTCCTCCGGGGAGACGGGCAAGTGCCCTTCGTCGGCGCGGCACCAGGGAAACCGTTATCGAGAAGGGGAGATAGCCCTTGCAACTGGTGGAAAGGCTGCTCCAGGGCGACGCCAGGGCTGCCGCCAGGCTTATAAGCATGGTCGAGGAGGGAGATCCCACCATCCCCGAGATACTGGCCTCCATCTATCCCCATACCGGAAGGGCCCACGTGGTGGGGATCACCGGCTCCCCAGGGGTCGGGAAAAGCACCCTGATCCGCACCCTGGCCAGATCGTTCCTCTCGACGGGAAAGAGGGTGGGGATCATCGCCGTGGATCCCAGCAGCCCCTTCGGTGGAGGAGCCCTCTTGGGAGACCGCGTGCGGATGCAGGATCTCTCCACCGAGAAAGGGGTCTTCCTCCGCTCCATGGGCACCCGGGGAGCCACCGGTGGCCTTTCCGCCTGCACCGGCGAGGCGGTGGACATCCTGGACGCCATGGGCATGGACTTGGTGGTGGTGGAAACGGTGGGGTCAGGGCAGGCGGAAATCGGGGTCGCGGACATAGCCCATACCTGCGTGGTGGTCACCATGCCCCGGTGCGGCGACGATATCCAGGCCATGAAGGCGGGCCTCATGGAGGTAGGAGACATCTTCGTGGTGAACAAGGCGGACCTGCCGGGAGCGGAGGAGGCCTCCACCCTACTGGAGAGCGCACTCCGTATGGAATCGCGAGAGCGCGACCGCATACCTCCCGTCATAAGGACCGTCTCCGTCACCGGGGAGGGGGTGGACCGCCTCAGGGACGAGATACTGGAACACCGGGCTTACCTCGAGGAACGAGGGCTGTGGGAAGAGAAGTTCCGCCGCCGCATCCTCAAGGAGGTCCTGGACCTGGCCATGAGAGAGGTCGGCGAGCGGCTACGGCAAGTCCTCGCGGAAAGGGAGAAGGGCGACCGCATCCTGGTGCGCCTACTGGAAAGGCGCGAGATCGACCCCCGTAAGGCAGCCCGGGAGATCATCTCCGATCTCCTGGGACCCGGGAAGTGACCGCGCTAAAGACCTTGTTTTAAACGGGAAACCGCGCCCTTGCCCGGTGGGACCGAGAGAGTCACGAGACGTCATCCCCATCCACCGGGCATCTCCGCTCCCCAAAAAGGGAAAGCCCTCGACGAAAATCGCAGGTTCAAAATCGCGCGTAGAGGACGGGGACGGTCTGGTTTCCCGCGAGTAAACCCGGTGAAAGGCCCGAGGGAAATAAAGATCGGAGGGAAATCAAACTCTTGACTTTCCCCTGCGACAACGGGTGGGACCCGCGGTGGGCCGTGGGTTCATGCCTTTGGGACTCCGCCCCGGAAGCGGTTCCTTTTCCCCTGCAACCATCGTCTCCCCAAAGAAGGCGACGGCACGGAGGCGGCGCAGAGCCGTGCTCCGCGTGTCCCTCAAGCGTGGAAGCGGAACAAGATCACGTCCCCGTCCCTCACCCGGTAATCCCGGCCCTCCACCCTCACCGCCCCCGCCTCCCTGGCGGCAGCGAAGGAGCCGTGGCGCAGGAACTCCTCCCAGGGGATCACCTCTGCCCGGATGAAGCCCCTCTGCATGTCGGTGTGTATCCTGCCCGCCGCCTCCACCGCGGTGGTCCCGTCCTTCACCGGCCAGGACCTAGCCTCTCCCGACTCGGTGGTGAAGAAGCTGATCAGGCCCAGGAGCCGGTAAACGCGCCTAAGCAGCTCCTCCCTCCCCAGCCTTTCCAGCCCGTAGAGGGAGGCCAGCTCTTCCCTCTCCGCCTCCTCCAACTCCACCAGTTCCGCCTCCAACTCCGCGCAGATCCTCACGAATTCCGCCTTCTGCTCACCGGCTTTCCTGGCCACCGCCTTCCAGACGCCGCTTTCGCCCTGGAGGTCGGACTCCCCCACGTTGGCCACGTAGATCACCGGCTTGGCGGTCAGCAGGAACAATCCCGCGGCCAGATCCCTTTCCTCGCCGGAAAGGTCCAGGGACGCGACCGGTCGGCCCTGGTCCAGCCATCCCTCCAGCTTCTCCACCACCTCCAGCTCCCTCTGTTTGTCCCGGTCACCGCTCTTGGCCGCCTTCTCTATCCTGGCCTTCCTTCTCTCCAAGGACTCGAGGTCGGCGAAGACCAGCTCGGTGTTCACCACGTCTATATCCCTCTCGGGGTCGATCCCGGCCATCACGTGGGAGACATCGGGGGCATCGAAACACCTGACCACGTGAATGAGCACGTCCACTTCCCTGACATGCGCCAGGAAACGGTTCCCCAGCCCCTCGCCCCGGTGAGCGCCCTCCACCAGGCCAGCTATGTCCACGATCCGCACGTCCGCCGGAACCATCCGCTGACACCCTGCCGCCTCCGCCACCTTCTGGAGGCGCTCGTCGGGCACGTAAGCCACCCCCACGTTGGGGTCCACGGTGCAGAAGGGATACCCGGCCACTGCCGCGCCCGCCCCGGTCAGGGCGTTGAAGAGGGTGGACTTGCCCGAGTTGGGAAGGCCGATTATGCCCGCTTTAAGAGGCATTTTCTACCTCCTTTCGCTCATCATACCAACCGAGACCGGAGCTGAACAGCGAGGGCGGTGAAGGGCAAGGGTTCTGGGCGATAAAACGCGACTTCCCGCCCGCCGGCATAGGAAAGGCTTGGTTCAGTTTGATCGCCAGTTTCTTGCCCAGTAGACGTGGAGTATGTCCCGAAGTTTTCCGGTCAGAACGAAAGCCTTCCTCCCTCGCAATCCAAGGGGAAACTGCCCTCAAACATTTCCTCCGGCTGACCTGAAGGATATTATCCGTGGGTAGTCGAAGGAAGATAGAACGAGACCTTTTCGAGACACCGAGGGAAAACGGGGAACAAGTGGACCTGAAAAGACCGGGGAACCGGAGACCGCCATGGACATCTACGAGTCCTACGAGTCGGAGACAAAGCAAGGGGTTCACGGGGCAAAATTAAAGCGAGACCGGGAGGAAGCGAAAATCACCTCGGCCATCCGACATTTCCCAGTGGTAGCTGGAGGTGTTTCTCTTTTCACCAGGACCTTCGACCTTCCGGGGGACCGCGATCTCGCATCCCCTTTCGACCACCTGCTTCAACTGGCGTTGGAAATGGCCGGCGCGGAAGGCGGGGCGCTTCTCCTGCAGGAGAAAGAGGGGATATGGTGGGTAGCGGCCGCCCGTGGCGAGCTGGGGAAATATCTCCATTGCAGGTTCTCCTCTTCATCCTGGCAATCCCCGGGAGAAACCGCGTCAGCGGTGGGTGAAGGCGCCAGTTTGAGGGCAGATAACGCGTTGGGGCCCTGGGCAAGGGAACTCTACCAGAAGCACCACTTGCTCCTCGTCCCTGTCCCGGTGTCGGAAATGCCCCCGGCATACCTGGAGTTGATCCGCCGCAAAGACCGGGGTGACTTCGGGAAGGAAGAGCGCCGGGAAGCCGCCCTCCTCGCCCGGAGGGCGGGCATCCTCATCTCTCTCGCGCTCCGGCTGGCCCGGGCTGAAGAGAACCGGCTCAGGCTGGAAGCGGTCCTCGACTCCATAGGCGAGGGCGTCCTGGCCCTGGACGAAGGGGGGAGACTGATTTTCAGCAATCCTTCCTCCCAGAGGATGCTGGGCCTTGCCCCCATCGAAAAGTACGCGGGCTCGGACCTGGACGGGCTTCCGGTGGATGAATCCATTCGAGACGCGCTGTTCCGAAGCCTCCGGGAAAGGAGGGAGAGGGCCGAGTTGATACGGCTTCCCGATCAAGGACGGATCCTGCAGCTGGAAACGCGCCTCTTTCACGCCCCCGGGGAGCCTTCCCCAGGGCTGGTAGCGGTGATGCGGGACGTCACCGCCGAAAAGGAACTGGAGAGGATGAGGGAGGAATTCGTCTCCACCCTCTCTCACGAGCTGAGGACGCCCCTCACCTCCATAAAGGCTTACGCGGCAACCCTCCTGCGGCAGGACGTCGACTTCGACCGGGAAACGCAGAGGGAATTCCTGGCCATCATCGAAAAAGAGGCAGACCGCCTGGCCAGGTTGATAAGAGACCTCCTCGACACTTCCCGGGCGGAATCCGGCCGCCTCCAGCTCAGGACGTCGGATGTGGATATCTCCTCCCTGCTCGAATCGGTGCTGGAGAAGATGAAGACCCAGGCCGGGTCCCATCATCTCAGGCTCGAGCCGGCAAACGGGCCCATACCGGTGAGGGCCGACCCCGACAGGATCGAACAGGTGATCACCAACCTGCTGGACAACGCCCTGAAATACTCCCCGGCAGGAACCACCATCACCCTTTCGGTCCGGGTAGCCGATCGAGAGGTGGTGGTGGGCGTCTCGGACCAGGGCATCGGCATTCCCGAAGAGCATCAACCTCGCGTCTTCGAGAAGTTCCACCGGGTCCAGGACGAGAGGAGCCGACACGTGCAGGGAACCGGGCTCGGCCTTTACCTATGCCGTAAGATCGTGGAGGCCCATGGTGGCCGGATATGGCTGGAGAGCAAGCCTGGCCAGGGGAGCACTTTCCTCTTCTCCCTTCCCCTGGCAGACGCCAGCGATTGGGAAGCGTCGATGGATGCGGAACTGGTAGACTTGAACGGGTAGCGGCGTTGGACAAGTCCAGGAGCGGTCCCATGGCGAAAGGACGAAACAAGGCCTCCCCGGAAGTCATCCTGGTGGTGGATGACGAGAGGAACATCCTGGAGATCATCCGTCTCAACCTCGAGCTCGAGGGCTACCGGGTGGTGACATCCGAGAGCGCCATCGAGGGGCTTCGCCTGACCCGGGAACTCAAACCGGACCTGGTCCTCTGCGACATCATCATGCCGGACATGGACGGGCTCGAATTCTGCCGGAGGGTAAAGGCGGACGGCACCACCAACCACATCCCGGTGGTCCTGCTATCCGCCCGCACCCACGCCCGGGACAAGCTGGCGGGAATAGAGGCGGGGGCCGACGACTTCATCACCAAGCCGTTCGAGCTCTCCGAACTCATAGCCCGGGTCCGGATCAACCTGATAAGGGCCAGGCAGAAGAGGGACGTCAGTCCCCTCACCGGCCTTCCGGGAAGCATATCCATCGAGGCGGAGATAAAGAGCCGACTGGCGAAAAGGTCGATCTTCGCGGCCCTATACCTGGACGTGGACCACTTCAAGGC
>JBBFMI010000152.1:0-5308 GCA_037478635.1 Candidatus Geothermincolales bacterium
GATATGCCGATTTCCCAAATAAATCTTCCCCTTCCCGGGGCACAATCCTCTGTTCCCCAAATAAAAGATTACCACAGGCGTAAGCCGGCTCACCCCCACCGTATTCACCCCCCGTATACAGAGGACGAGGACGATCCCACTTTACCTTCGGGAACGCGGAAAAACCGTTCGTCGGAAATGGTCGGCAAGCGGCTGCGCGATCCGGGCATGGCTTTCTTTCTCGGGGACCCGCGCTTCCCGTCAGGGGCCGAACTTCCCCGCGGCCGCGTCCCTGCCCGCCACCAGCACCACCTCGCCGCCCGCCGAGGGATCGAACACCACCTCGGTGACGTCCAGGAGAACTCCCAGGTACTGGGCATAGGCGGAACACCGCCGCTCTTCCTTGCCGTAACGGATAAGGCTCTTATCGTGGGAAAAGTCGTTGTACTCCACCCCGTCCACCGTGACCTTGGCGTTTCCCGCCGAGCCGGAGACCCTTATCCCTTTCCTTCTCAACGCCTCCGCCACCCTTCCTCCCAGCTGGGGAGTCCCGCAGCCGTTCAACACCTCCACCCTGGGGGTGGAGCGCACGGCGAGCTCGCCGTAGACCGGATCACAGGCCGCCTCCACCATGGAGGCCAGATAGGCGGGGAGCTCTTCGGCGGGATCGGGATGGAAGCCTTCCGGCGGATGGGCTGCGAGGAGCTCCTCCAGCCGTTCCCTGCCCAGCCCCTCCAGGGCATAGAGAAGCCCTCCCAGGTAGGCCCTCGACCTCTCCTCCCTGGCCACCAGGGGGTCATCGGCGTCCCCGGCCAGGAGGTAGAAGAGGACCCGGTCGGAGTCCCTCACCGCTTGCCCGGAGGATATCCTCTGCGCGCCGCCGCGGGGGTCTATCACCTCCAGGTCCCGTTCCGAGCGCACGGGCGGAAGGCTTAACGAATCCAGGAGCCTGAGCAAGCCCTCCAGCTCGTATACCACCAGGTATTCCACGCTGCTCCCGCTTATCCTCTCCGCGGTGGCCCGGAGAAGGTCCCTGCCCTCCCTCTCGGAGAGGGCGCGGGACAATGGCACTTCTGCCCCCTCCGAGTTGTAGGTATGGACCCGCTCGGGCAATAGGAGGACCTCCTTTCTGCCCTCCGCGGGGTTGAGGGTGAACAGCAAGAGCGCCGAGATCTCCTCTCCGCTCCGCAGGGCCACCAGGACGTCGGCGTCTCCCTCGATCACCCTCCCGGAACGGGGAAGGCGAAGGAAATCGTGGCGCACCTGGACGCCTCCGCCACCGGATCCTCCCCGGATCTTCTCCAGAAGCGACCTTAGGAAGTCGACGTGCGGTATATCGAGGAGAGCGCCCGCCAACAGGAAGGCCACCACCGCCAGGACCGAGACCGCGGCGATGGCCCGCTTTCTTCTCCGCCTCTTCCTGGTCTTCCCCAGGCGGGAAAGACGTCCCGCTTCCTTCCCTTCCGGTCTTTCCTCTCCCATCACGAAGCGGTCAGACCCTCACCGGTAGAAGCCGTGCTTCTCGATGAACTCCGCGACGCCCTCGGGGACTAGGTACCTTATGGGCCTTCCCTCCTTTACCCGCCGGCGGATGTCCGTGGAGGAGATGGCGAGGGCCGGTATCTCCATGGTGAGCACCCTCGGGCGGGTGCGATGTCTCGCCTTCTCGGACTCCGGGAGGTTCTCCTCCAGCCGCTTCAGGTCGTAACCGGGCCTGGTGGCGGCGATGAAAACGCATTCCTCCAGGACCCTCTCCGGTTCCTTCCAGGTAAGGATCTCCAGTATGGCGTCGGCGCCGGTGATGAAATACAGCTCGACACCGCTTCCCAGCTCGCGCTTGATCTCCCTCACCGTGTCGATGGTGTAAGAGGGGCCGGGACGGTCTATCTCCATGCGGGAGACGGTGAAGTACGGGTTGGTGGCGGTGGCGATGACCACCATGAGGTAGCGGTACTCCGGGTCCAGGCTCTTCCTCTCCTCCTTGTGGGGAGGGTGCCCGCTGGGGACGAAGATGACCCTGTCCAGCCCGAACTGCACCCTCGCCTCCTCGGCGGTGACCAGGTGCCCGTAGTGGATGGGGTCGAAGGTCCCCCCCATTATGCCGATACGCGATACACCGCCGATTTCAGCTCCTGACCTGCCCGTCGCCGTATATTATGAACTTGGTGGTGGTGAGCTCCCTCAGGCTCATGGGACCGCGGGCGTGCAGCTTCTGGGTGGATATCCCGATCTCGGCCCCCAGCCCGAACTGGTTGCCGTCGGTGAACCGGGTGCTGGCGTTGACGTAAACGTCGGCGGCGTCCACCTCCCTGACGAACCTGCGGGCCGCCCCGTAGTCGTTGGTGACGATGGCCTCCGAGTGCTTGGAGCCGTAGGTGTTGATGTGTTCGATGGCCTCGTCCAGGGAAGACACCACCTTGACCGCCAGTATCAGGTCCAGGTACTCGGTCCTCCAGTCCTCCTCGGTGGCCTCCACCGCCCAGGGCACCAGCTGTCGGGTGCGGGGACAGCCCCTGATCTCCACCCCTTGGGCCCTCAGTTCCTCCGCCGCCCGGGGCAGAAAACTCTCCGCCACCGCCTGGTGCACCAGCATGGTCTCCATGGCGTTGCATACCCCCGGCCTCTGGCACTTAGCGTTGATGACGATGCGCAACGCCATGTCCAGGTCCGCGGCGGCGTCCACGTAGGTATGGCAATTGCCGACGCCGGTCTCGATCACCGGCACGGTGCTCTCCTCCACCACGGTGCGGATCAAACCCTCTCCTCCCCGGGGTATCAGTACGTCCACGTAGCCGTGGAGGCGCATCAGCTCCCGGGCGGATTCCCTGTCCACGGTGGGCACCAGCTGGATGCAATCCGGGGGCAAGCCCTCCGCCTCCGCCGCCCTGGCTATCACCTCGGTCAGCACCCGGTTCGAGTTTATCGCCGATGAGCTGCCCCTCAGGATCACCGCGTTGCCGGACTTGACGCACAGCCCCGCGGCGTCCACGGTGACGTTGGGACGGGCCTCGTATATTATCCCTATGACCCCCAGGGGCACGCGCACCTTCTGGATCTCGAGCCCGTTGGGCAGCCTCCATCCCTCCACGATCTCGCCCACCGGGTCCGGCAGGGCTGCCACCTCCCGCAGGCCCTGGGCCATCTCGTCTATCCTCTTCTCGTTGAGGGTGAGCCTGTCGATGAGGGCAGAGCTGAGGCCCGCCTCCCGTCCCGCTTCCAGGTCCTTGGCGTTCTCCGCCAGGATTCGCCCCTTTTCCCGTATCAGGGAGTCGGCCATGGCCTGGAGGGCCCGGTTCTTGGTCTCGGTGCTAACCACGGCCATGGCCTGGGCTGCCTTCTTCGCCCGCTTTCCCAACTCGAGAACCACGCTCATGGCTACCTCCCGTCTCCTGTCGGACTCCCTGGCCTATACCGTGCTTCAACCTTACCCAAAAGCCCGGGCAACCCGCCATCTCGATCCGAGAATCCCGGATATTCAATCCCCGGGGGCGGGAAACGGATCTCGTGCCGCGTTGTTCCCCTCCTGCCGTCTCCCGCTCCGGCCTCACGGGGAACCAGGGCCACCCTCCAGAGTATCCAAGCTTCCAGGCCGAGGACGGCAACCCGTGATTCCCTTCCCTTTTCCTCCCTCCATCAACTCTCCGCGTCCAGCATTATCACCAGGTAATCCCGGTGGATGACCTCCTCGTCGCGGTCCTCCCCCAGGATCCTTGCCGCCTCGTCTGTCCTCAGGCCCTTGATCTCCTCCAGCTCCTCCCGGGAGCAGGAGATTATCCCCTTGGCCACCAGCCTCCCCTCGGCGTCCCTCACCTCCACCGGGTCCCCCGGCCGGAAGTCTCCCCGGCACTCGATCACCCCGGCGGGAAGCAGGCTCTTACCCCTGCTTACCAGGGCGTCCCGGGCGCCATCGTCCACCACCACGCAACCTCTCGGCCTGCTGCCGAAGGCTATCCAGTGCTTCTGCCCCCTCATCTTCTTCTTGCGGGCGTGGAAATAGGTGCCTATGACCTCGCCCTCCAGGATGCGCTCCAGCACCCTCTCCTCCTTCCCGTGCGCCACCACCATCCCCACCCCGTAGGCGGTGGCCATGCGGGCCGCCTCCAGCTTGGTGACCATGCCGCCCGAGGAATGCTCCTCGCAGGGGCCACCCGCCGACTCCATCAGGCGCTCGGTGATCCTTTCCACCTCCGGTATGAACCGGGCCCCCGGGTCACGCTTGGGGTCGGCCGTGTAGAGGCCGGGAATGTCGCTGAGCATCACCAGAAGGTCCGCCCCCACCATCACGCTCACCAGGGCGGCCAGCCGGTCGTTGTCCCCGAAGCGGATCTCCTCCGTGGCCACGGCGTCGTTCTCGTTCACCACCGGCACCACGCCCTGGTCCAGGAGCCTCAGGAAGGTGTTGCGGGCGTTGAGGTACTGACGCCGGTGGAAGAAGTCGTACTGGGTCAGGAGCACCTGCCCCACCAGGATCCCGTGGCGGGAGAAATAGTCGGTGTATAGATGCAGGAGCAGTCCCTGGCCGACCGAGGAAGCGGCCTGCAGGGAAGGGATATCCTTGGGTCTTTCGGGAAGGCCGAGCAACTCCACCCCCGCGGCGATCGCCCCCGAGGAGACCAACACCACGTCTATGTCCCGCCGGCGCACCGCCGCCACCTGGTCCACCAGGTCCCGGAGGCATTCCCGGTCCAGCCTCCCATCCCGGTCCACCAGGTTGTAAGTGCCGACCTTCACCACCAGCCGGCGGACCGTCAACTGCCGCCGCGTCATCTTACGCCTCCCCTCGGGATCCCACTCCCGGAGTCCTTTCTATCACCTGGAGAGCCTCCACAAAGAAGGGTTGAACACCTTGAACCCACTCCTGCGCAGGGACCGTCCTTTCCTCCCGCAAGGATATATTAACCCTTACCTGGACCCGCGTCCGGACACCCCTCCACGCGTCTCCCGTGGGCATAGCCGCGCGGTTCAGCCATCGGCCTCCGACACCTCTTCCCCCTCAGGCGGCTCCTCCCTCTTAAGCTCCCCCGGCTCGGGATAGAAATCGAACACCCGGGTGCCAATGATCACCGTGTCTCCCTCGCGCGCCCCCTCCCGGAGCAACGCCTCCTCCACCCCCAACCTCCTCAGCCTCCCCTGGAGGTAGGCCAGGGCTTGGGGGGAATCACCCTGGAGTCTCTCCACCAGGTCCTCCACCCTCCTCCCCAGCACCCGGTAAACCCCATCCTCTTCCCTCACCACCCTTATGCCGGCCTCCCGCGAGGGGTCGAAGGCGTACACCGTCCACTCCTCGGGCGCCGGGAGCTCTCCCGCGCGCGCCTCCTCAACCATCTCC
>JBBFMI010000153.1:0-5307 GCA_037478635.1 Candidatus Geothermincolales bacterium
GGAAGATCCCTTCTCATGGCCATCCCTTCGCGTGGAAAAGCCCGGGGCTTGCCGGACGGTCGAGGCCCCAGAACGCGGCGCCGGCCTTTCCGGGACCCTTCGTCCCCGAGGATCGCCGTTCCCCGGGAGTCCCCGATAGGTCCAACGGCATCCTGGAGATTCCCCGGGGACTTCAGGACCACCCGTGCATATTCTAACAGCACGGAAGGGCCGGCGGGGCCACGCGGCCCGGGCGAAGGACCTGGCCTCGGCCCGGGCGAGGGACCTGGCCTCGGGGATCCTCCCGGGTCCAGGGCGCTCCTCGCGCAAGGCTCCCCCGTGCCGGCGGTCAAACAAGAGGCCTTGCCGAGATCTGGGGGCGCTCACCACCGCTGGCGCCGGCGGCCCGCGAAGGCCCGTCGAAAGGAGAGGGCCGCCCTTCCCGGGCGGCCCTCCGTTCATGCTTTTTCCCTTTATTCCCCCGCTCGAGATCCCGGGGGGAGCGCACGAGGGATCCGACCTGCTCCAGGGAGCGGCGGGGACTGCTCCACCCAAGCGAACCCCGTCAGTCCCTCACCCAGTACACCCGGGCGAAGTCGGAATCCTCCTGCCACTGGATGTCCAGGTGGCCGGAATAAGCCTTCTCGAACTCCTTGCCCAGCCTTTCGGCCAGGGTCCGGTCAGTGGTCTCGATGATTATCTCGTCGCCCTTCTCCTCTATGTGATATATGCGGGCGGCGATGTTCTTTCGTAGCTTCTTCTCGGCCACGTTCCGGATGAGATTCTTGGCCTCCTCCTTGTGGCGTTGCAGGAAAGCGCCCCGCAGGTACACCACCCCGTTCACCTGGCCCTTGGTCACCCGCTCGCATCCGGGACACAGGTGCTTCTGATAACCGTTCCCCTTCACTGCCTTTTCCCTGACCTTCTCGTCGAAGGCCCAACGGTGACCGTCGAACACCGCGAAGCAGGAAGGACAGATGATCATGGCAGAACCTCCTCCTTACGGACCAAGAGCCTCATCCGACCGCCTCAGATCGAAGAGTACCGCCTCCAGTACCACCTCCTTCATCGCCTCCCGGTTAGAAGGGGAGATCTCGTATACGCGGGCGTCTTCCCTGGAAAGAAGTAAATCCACGAAGGGCAGGCCATACGCCGGCACGGTCGCCAGCAGGGGTATCCTTCCCGAGATCACTTTCTCGAGCGCCGACACGAAGGACGGGGAGGAGAGCTCCATCTTGCCTATCTCGTCGACCACGAAGAGGTCGGGTTCCTGTTCCGGGCATATGGACCTAAGGGCTATCTCCTCGAAGGCCTCCAGGTCCACCCCGTAACTTCCCACTCTCACCGGGGAACGCATCCCCCTTCTCGCCATCACTGCGCTTCCGCCCCGCAGGTCCCGGACCAGGAAACCCCACCTCTTTCCGCCCCTCCTTATCTCCTCGGTCACGAAACCCGCGGTCCTGATTCCTTTATCGGCAAGATCCCGGCATACCTGCAACACCAGGGTGGTCTTACCGCTTCCTGGCTTTCCCCTGACCAGGTGCAGCATGTCCCGTTCCCACCCCTCAAGATCCTATTTACCGCCTCCCGGTCACGCCTAAACAAAGCGCTGGTAGTGAGGGGAAACGAGAGCCACGGGATCCCCGCGTAGGCTTTGAAGTACGGACGGCAAAACGGGAGGAGGTCGTCAACGAGAAAGATCCTCCACATCGTCGCTTTCGATGATACGCCCCCCATCACGGTAAAGGCGCGGGACCCGGGCCCCGATGCCGCACACCACCTCGTAATTGATGGTGTTGAGCAGGGCGGCCATCCTCTCCGTCCCCACCTCTTCCTCCCCGTAGCCCCCCAGCACCACCACTTCCTGGCCCACTGGATAAAGGTCGTCTCCCAGGTCCACCATGCACAGGTCCATGCAAATGGTCCCCGCCAGGGGATAGGTCTTTCCCCCGATCAGCACTTCCCACCGGTTGGACAGGGAACGCCGCAGCCCGTCGGCGTAGCCCACGGGAAGGACAGCGATCCACGACGGCCTGGCGAGGCGGTAGGTCAACCCGTAGCTCACTCCCTCTCCCGCCTCCACCCGGAGGAGGTGGCAGACGCGGGTGCGCAGGGACATGGCCGGGCGCAGGTCCAGCCTTCCCCGGAAGGACTCCCCGGGAAGGAGGCCGTACATGGCTATGCCCAACCTGACCATGTCCAGCCTGGTCTCCGGGTGGGCGGCGGCCGCTCCCGAGGCCGCAGCATGCCGAAGGAGAGGCCTCACGCCCTCCCGCTCCAGGTCCTGCAGGAAGTGGAGGAACTTCTCCATCTGGGCCCTGGTGAAGGGATGGCCCGGCTCCGATGCCATGGCGAAGTGGGTGTACACGCCCTCCAGGAGCAGGTGCGGGTCCCTGTGGGCCGCGACTGCCAGGCGGAAGGCCTCCGCCGGGGGAGCTCCCACCCGGTGCATGCCGGTATCCACCTTGACGTGGACGGGAAGCCTCGACCCCCTTCGGGCAGCCTCCCGGGAGAGGGCCTCGAGGAAAGGAAACGAATAGACCGATGGCACAAGGTCCAGCTCCAACACGCGCCGGGCGGAGGTGGGAGGGGGCTCGAACAGCAGGTGCACGGGGGCTTTTATCCCCGCCCTCCTGAGCCTTTCCGCCTCCTCCACCAGGGCCACTCCCAGTCTGCCCGCCCCCGCCTCCAAGGCCGCCCTGGCCACCGCCACGTCACCGTGGCCATAGGCATCGGCCTTCACCACCGCCATGATCACGCATGACTCGCCCACCAGGCGGCGGTAAAGGCGGACGTTGTGACGGATGCAGTCCAGATCCACCAGTGCCCAGGTCGGCCTGACGAGGGATCGAGCGGGGAAATCGGCCGTGGTCAACGCCTGCTCTCCCTCCCCAGAAGACCCCCCAGGGCCAGGGGCAGGTGGGAAACCAGGTCGCCGGCGAGGAACCCCACCGGCCCCACCACGCTCGAGGCGATCGACGCCGCCTTCCCGTGCAGGTAAACGCCGCAGGCGGCGGCCTGGAGGGGGTCGGCCCCCTGGGCCAGGATGGCGGCTATCGCCCCGGTGAGCACGTCGCCGCTCCCGGCGGTAGCAAGGCCGGCGAGGGCGAGGGGGTTGATGTAGACCTTTCCCTGGGGAGACGCCACCAGGGTGTTGGCTCCCTTCAGGACCGTGACGCATCCGAAACGGCGGCAGGCCTCCTGGGCGGAGCCCAACCGGTCCCGCTGCACTTCATCGGGGCTCTTGCCCAAAAGCCTCCCCAGTTCCCCCGGGTGGGGGGTGATCACGGTGGGGAAGGTCCTATCTTCCAGGGGGGAGGGATTGATGGCCGCGGCGTTAAGGCCGTCGGCATCCAGCACCAACGGTTTCTCCCAATGGGACAGTAGCTTCCAGACCGCCCTGGCGGTCTCCCCTTCCCTCCCGAGACCGGGGCCCAGGGCGAGCACGTCGAAACGGTCCTGCAAGGCCAGCACTTCCTCCGCCGCCTCCTCCGCCAAGAAGCCCGCGCCGAGATCGGGCAGGGGGACAGTCATCACCTCGGTGAGCTTCATCTCCATGATGTCGTGGAGCCTGGCCGGCACGCCCAGGGTCACCACGCCGGCCCCACACCTCATGGCGGCCCGGGAACAGAGGGCGGCGGCCCCGGTGAGGCCGGTGGATCCCCCCACCACCAGGACTCTGCCACATTCCATCTTATGGGCGTGAGGGGAGCGCCGGGGAAGCATGGGGGCCACCTCGTCATCCTCCAGGACGGTGAAATCGCTCCTCACCACCTCGTCCAACAGGTGATGGGGGATCCCGATGTCGATCACCACCAGCTCTCCCACCAGCTCAGCGGCCGGGTAGAGGTAAAGGCCCACCTTGGGCCAGGCGAAGGTGACGGTGCGCTCGGCCCTTATCGCCTCGCCCACCACCTCTCCCGTGGCCGCGTCGACCCCCGAGGGCACGTCCACGCTGAGCACGGGGACACCCGAGGAGTTGATGGACCGGATGATGTCGGCGTGAACCCCCATGGGCATCCCCTGGAAGCCGGTCCCGAATATGGCGTCGATGACCAGGTCCGCGCCGGAGAAACGCTCCGGGGGCGGGGCTATGTCCGCCCTCTTCACCTCCCCTCCCACCTCGAGGAAGCGGCGGTAGTTCTCCAGGCAGTCCTCGGACAGGTCCACCGGGCTCCCCAGCAGGAACACCTCCACCTGGTATCCCCTGTCCTTCAGGTAACGGGCGGCCACGAACCCGTCGCCGCCGTTGTTCCCCTTGCCCGCCACCACTATGACCTTCTTCCCCGGGGCCGGCCCCAGCATGTCCCGGGCATGCTCCGCCACTCCCCTTCCCGCCCTCTCCATCAGCTGGAGGGAGGGGATGCCGCCCTCTATCGCCGCCCCGTCCAGGGCCTTCATCTCATCGGGATAAACCGCCCTCACCGGTAAGCCCTCCCGTCACCCCTTCAACCTTCCATGCCGGACTCGCTGCCATCTTCAGGCGGCCCCGCCAGCGCGAAGGCCACCGCCACCGCGTAACCGCGGCTGTGGGATACGCTCACCAGTATCCTGTCCACGCCGAGCTCCTCCGCCCTGGCCAGGGTGCTTCCCCGGAGCTCCATAACCGGTCGGCCCTCTGGACCGGACAAGAGCACCAGCTCCTTCCAGGACAGGCTCTCCATGCCGGTCCCCAGGGCCTTGGACGCCGCCTCCTTGGCGGCGAAACAGGCCGCCAGGCAGGGGGCGGGGTCCCTGCGCGCCCCGCACCTCGACCTCTCTTCCCGCGAGAACACGCGGTCGAGGAAGCGCTCGCCATGGCGGAGGAGCGCCCGCCTGATCCTCTCCACCTCCACGATGTCCACGCCCACTCCCATGACCGCCATCGACCCCGTCCTTCTCCAGCGTTCGGGCGCGTCCTCGAGGTCCCGGTCGGATCGGGATCTCCGCGCTGGACTCCACGCCCTTTTCGGTCACTACTACCGCCCGGACGCGGGGATTCCGTCCCGCGCGTCGGCCATGTCCTTTTCACATCACTTCTTCCACACATGCCCAGGGCGCCCCTTCCCGAGGCGCCCTGGGCATGGGATGGCCTTTCCTCACTCCACGGTGACCGTCTTGGCCAGGTTGCGGGGTTGGTCCACGTTGCAGCCCCTCAGCTTGGCGATGCGGTAGGCGAGGAGCTGCAGGGCAGGCGCCATCACCACCGGGTAGAACTGGGGCTTGGTGGGGGGCACGTAGATAACCTCGTCGCACATCTTGCGCAGCTCATTGTCCCCCTGGGTGGTGATGGCGATCACCGGGGCCCCCCTGGCCTTGACCTCTTCCACGTTGGCCCGGGTCTTCTCG
>JBBFMI010000154.1:0-5303 GCA_037478635.1 Candidatus Geothermincolales bacterium
GCATCTCGGGTTCCGATTTCGTGGAGATGTTTGTGGGAGTGGGCGCGAGTCGCGTGCGCGACCTCTTTGACCAGGCCAAGCAGAACCAGCCCTGCATCATCTTCATCGACGAGATCGACGCGGTGGGAAGGCACCGGGGAGCCGGCCTCGGGGGTGGCCACGACGAGCGGGAGCAGACCTTGAACCAGCTGCTGGTGGAGATGGACGGGTTCGACACCAAGGCCGGGGTAATCCTCATCGCCGCCACCAACCGTCCTGACATCCTGGACCCGGCCCTTTTGCGTCCGGGCCGTTTCGACCGGCAGATCGTGGTGGACAGGCCGGATCTCAAGGGAAGGGTGGAGATCCTCAAGGTCCACACCCGGGACAAGCCCCTGGCCGACGACGTGGACCTGGAGGTGCTGGCCCGGCGGACCCCCGGTTTCACAGGGGCCGACCTGGCGAACCTGGTGAACGAGGCGGCCATCCTCGCCGCCCGACACGGGAAGAAGAAGCTGGACATGGAGGAGCTGGAGGAGGCCATCGAGAGGGTGGTGGCCGGGCCTGAGCGGAAGACCCGCCTGATAAGCGAGAAGGAGAAGGCCATCATCGCGTACCACGAGACCGGCCATGCCCTGGTGGCCCACGTCCTTCCCAACGCCGACCCGGTGCACAAGATATCCATCATCCCCCGGGGGAGGGCCCTCGGATACACCTTGACCCTGCCCACCGAGGACAAGTACCTGGTCACCAAGTCCGAGCTGGTGGACGAGCTCTCCATGCTCCTGGGGGGAAGGGTGGCCGAGGAACTGGTCTTCGGCGAGATAACCACCGGCGACCAGGACGACATCGAGAAGGCTACCAAGCTCGCCCGGAAGATGGTTTGCGAGTACGGTATGAGCGAGAAGCTCGGCGCCGTCACCCTGGGACAGAAGCAGAGCGAGGTCTTCCTGGGGCGGGATCTCGCCACCCACCAGGATTACAGCGACCGGATCGCCTACCAGATAGACCAGGAGGTCAGGCGGCTGGTGGACGAGGCCTATGCCCGGGCAAAGGAGATACTGGTGGCCCACAGGGATAAGCTCGACCTGATCGCCCGAACCCTCATGGAGAGGGAGACCCTGGAGAAGGAGGAGCTGGAGGCCCTGCTGGAGGGCAGGGAGCCGTTCGCCGAAGAGGCGGAGGCATCGCGGGCCGAAGAGGCGGAGACGGCAGAACGGTTGACCGTCCCCGACACGAGCGAGGTCAAGCTGCCGCCCCTTTCCGGAAAGCCGCTCCCCCAGCCCGAGTAGGGGTAGACCCTCCCGACCCGATCGCGATTTAATATTCCTGCGCGTGGGTTCCCCAACCAGGGATCGATCCTTATCCGTTGATCGTTTTCCGCCGGCTCTCGCGTATAAGTCCGGCATCGCTCGCCCCTGGGCATCGGGCCGATCCTCCTCGAGGCTAGAACCGCCTCTCCTCGGGAAATTAGCGGAAATATATGGTCATTTAATGCATATTTAATGCGCAAAACTTTGCGGGATATCGATCGGCAAGGCAAATGTGATTGCGGAATGTCAAGACGGCGTGAGTGTAATTATCGGGACGAGGCTCCGGCAAAAATCATGATATTTGGAAGATCTTGGTTCTTAGGGCGGGTTCTTAGGGCGTTTTGAGCGCACGGTCTTTTGGGTGGAATGGTTCCGCTTTTTCAAGCCCCTCCTAAAAGCGGTAGACGCCCTGGAGGCCAGACTCTTCCGCCTTTTCCCCTCTGTTGCCAAGTACGCCTGGATGGTGGTACTTACCCTTTCCGGGCCCCTTCCTCGCGGGGAAGGAGAATAGGTAGAAAGCCGGCGGGGAAGGACCTGTCTGACGGCGTGTCCTGGTGGGCGAGGCCGCCTTCTACGGACGGGCTGCGCGCGGGAACTGGCCCAGCGCGGATAGGGTATAATAAGCGCCAAAATGCCGGAGGAGGTAAAGGTGGACAAGGAAAAGATAAAGCAGGGCGTTCGCCTGATCCTCGAGGGGATAGGAGAGGACCTGGAGCGCGAGGGACTCAGGGACACCCCGGAGAGGGTCGCCAAGATGTACGAGGAGATCCTGGCGGGGATGAACATAGAGCCGGAGAGCGTCGTCCAGGCCATGTTCACCGAGCAGCACGACGAGATGATCCTGGTGAAGGACATCCCCCTCTACTCCATCTGCGAACACCACCTGATGCCCTTTCTGGGAAAGGCCCACGTGGCTTACATCCCCGGGCCCCAGGGCCAGATAACCGGGATAAGCAAGCTGGCCAGGGTGGTGGACGTGCTCTCCAAGCGCCTGCAGGTCCAGGAACGGCTCACCACCACCATCGCCGACACCCTGGTGAAGGCATTGAGGCCCCGGGGCGTGCTGGTGGTCATCGAGGCGGAGCATCTTTGCATGTCCATGCGGGGAGTGAAAAAGCCCGGATCCATCACCATAACCTCGGCGGTGCGGGGCACTTTCCACACCAACCCCGCCTCCAGGGCCGAGGCCATGGCCCTGATACGCAGCGAGAGGAGATGATCCGAGGGGACGAGGAGGCACACTTCGCCGAGGGCGACCACCGGTTCGCCGGCGTAGGCGCCCTTTCCCCGTGAGGTAGTTGCGACATGGCCGAGAAAAAGTCGCTTTCCGAAAGCAGATACAGGGCGCGCCTGCTCAACGTGGAGGAGGAGGCGGTAGCCCGGAGATTGCTGCAGGAGCTCGGTTGCACCGAGCATGGCCGACGGATCATGGTCCCCAAGATGGTCCACCGGGTGGTACGGGTGGACAACCTGGATTCCAGGGCCGCCAACATCCTGAAGCAGGACATGCTCTCCATAGGGGGAGAGGTCTCCCTTCCCCGGGACGTTTTCGATTACGGGGGCAAGCTGGTCCCGGCCATCATATCGGGCACGATGGCCCATTTCCGCGAGCTGATCGCCAAGCTGAAGATGCAGCCCTTCGGGCTCAGGGACCTGGCCCGCGAGCTGGAAGAGCTCCTCATGGGGAAAGGGGTCCGGGTGCTGCGCCTGGCCGGCAGGGAGTACGACCTGGACGAGAGGACGCTGGTGATGGGCGTGGTCAACGTGACGCCCGACAGCTTCTCTGACGGAGGAAGGTTCCTGGAGGCCGAAAAAGCGGTGGAGCACGGGCTGCGCTTGGTGGAGGAGGGGGCCGACATCCTGGACATAGGGGGAGAGTCCACCAGGCCCGGCTCCGATTTCATCCCCCTCGAGGAGGAGCTGCGCAGGGTCCTGCCGGTCCTGGAAAAGCTGGTGGAGAAGACGGACGTCCCCATATCCGTGGACACCACCAAGGCGGAGGTGGCGAGGAGGGCCCTTGACCTCGGTTGCTCCATGGTCAACGACATAAGCGCCGGCCGCCTGGACCCGGAGATGCTACCGCTCGTGGCTTCCCGGGGGGTGCCGATCTGCCTGATGCACATGAAGGGCATGCCCAAGGACATGCAGGTGGACCCCCGTTACGACGACGTGGTGGGGGAGATCATGGGTTTCCTGAGGGAAAGATCGGAGGCGGCCCTTAGGGCCGGCGTGGCCAAGGAGAACATATTGGTCGACCCCGGCATCGGCTTCGGAAAAACCCTCCAGCACAACCTGGAGATACTGCGGAGGCTGGGGGAGTTCAGGTCCCTGGGATACCCCATCTTGCTGGGCACTTCCCGCAAGTCCTTCATCGGGATGATCCTGGACCTGCCCGTGGAGGAGCGGTTGGAGGGCACGGCGGCCAGCGTGGCCCTGGGCATCGCGGCGGGGACTGACATCGTCCGGGTCCATGACGTGAAGGAGATGGTGAGGGTCGCGAGGGTGGCGGATGCCATCTGCGGCAAGGGCATGTTCCGGCCCGGGGATTGAAGGGACCTCCAGGCTCGTGGAGCGGACCAGATGCGAAGATCTACGTTACCCGGACTTGTGTCGTCCGTCTTGGAAGCGTAAGGCGATACATCGCGATGGGACTTGACGAAACGGCGTTTACGAGGACGTAATCCTAAGATCGCGAGGATCCGCGAACCGGCTTGGGTTAACGTGTTTGGAGGAGGCAGAGTTGGGAAGGGCACAGAAGCTGAAGCAGAAACGCAAGGAGGAGCTGAAGAAAAAGGAGGAGGAGAGGAAGAGGCAGTTTAGGGCGAGGGTGCTGGGCGCGGTGGGCCTCGTCTTGGCGGCGGTCATCACGGTTTCCCTGGTGCTGCTGGTCAACCACCTGAAGGAGAACGAGGGTAGGCGGGAGACCGAGACGCCCGACCCGGTGGAGGAGGCTCGCTCGAAGGACGAGGGCGTGCCCACCGTGCCCGACGAGATCGGGGCCCCGAACGTCAGGGGAGCGGTGGGCATGGCCAAGCCCAGCGATCCCACCACCAACGAGCCCATCCCCGATTCGGCGACCTCCGAGTTCTACATCCTGAAACGGGATGCCCGTCACCTGGATGCCGGATACACGGTGTTCGGGAACGTGGTGGAGGGCATGGAGGTGATAGACGCTCTGGAGGCCGGGGATTTCCTGTACACCGCGGAATTGGAGGAGGGCGAAGGCGGCAGGAAACTCTCGCTCATCACCTCCAAGGGCCCGGTCAAGATCGGGTTGTTGGAGGAGGAAGCGCCCCAGACGGTGGCCCACATCATCGATCTCGTCCAGTCGGGTTTTTACAACGGCCTGACCTGGTACCGGGTGGAGGACTGGGTGGTGCAGACGGGAAGCCATCTACGCTCCCTGACCTCGTCCTGACGCCCGGACGCAGAAGGAAGATTCAGCCTCCTGCCGGACTTGCCGTCGTGGGGATCCTGGTCGAGATCCGGTGGGGAAATGCTACCGCCTGCGGGATGTCATCCGGAGGCGTGCTGGGTAGGTGAGGGGACCGGTGGTGTCGAGGATCTGTATCCGGGGCCTGAGGTTTTTCGCCCGACACGGATGCCTGCCGGAAGAGCGGGAAAAGGGCCAGGAATTCGTGCTGGACGTGGATATAGTCTACGACGCCAGGCCTGCCGCCCTCCACGATGACCTTGAAAGGGCGGTGGACTACCATCCCCTGGTGAACTCCCTTTACCGGGTGGCCACCACCGAGAGATTCGACCTGCTCGAGGCGTTGGCCCTCCGCCTCATGGAGGAGATATTCTCCAGGCCCCCGGTCCAGCGGGCCAGGATCCGCTTGCATAAGCCCCACGCTCCCCTCGACCAACGTCCGGACGACCTCTTCTTCGAGCTGGAGATGTCCCGGGAGGATCTGGATGGGCTTAAAGGGAAGGAGGCCCTCCCTTGATCGCCGACAAGCCGGGACACCGGCCGACACACCGGGCGTTCTTGGGCCTGGGCAGCAACCT
>JBBFMI010000155.1:0-2892 GCA_037478635.1 Candidatus Geothermincolales bacterium
GCGGGAAAGCACCTGCATGACCCGGCGGATCTCCGCGTCCCTACCTATCACCGGGTCGAGCTTTCCCTTGCGGGCAAGCTCGGTCAGGTCCCGGCCGAAGCGCTCCAGGGCCTGGTAACGGCTCTCCGCCTCGGGATCGGTGACCCTCTGGCTGCCCCTGACCTCGGCCAGGGCCCTCAACAGGTGGTCCCTGGTCACCCCGAAGGAACGCAGGATCTCCCCTGCTTTGCCCTTCCGCTCCTCGGCCAAAGCCAACAAGAGATGCTCGGTGGATATGTACTCGTCCTTCATGGAGTCGGCCTCGGAGAGGGCCTGCTGGAAGACCTGGGAAAGGTTGGGGGATATCTGGACCTGCACCGCCCCGGTCACCCTGGGGAACTTCTCCAGCTCTTCCTCGACCCGGGCGGCCACCGCTTCTGGACTGACGCCCATCTTGTTGAGGATAGAGGGCACCGTGCCGCCCTCCTGTCGAAGCAGGGCATAGAGCAGGTGCTCGCCCTCGATGAACTGCTGGCTCCTCTCCGCAGCCGCCGCCTGGGCGTCGGCTATGGCCTCCTGAGCTTTTATGGTGAACTTGTCGAACCTGATCATGTTCCTCACCTCCAGGTAATCTTTAAAACCTCTTTCGCTTTAAGAGGTCTTTCAGGTTCTTCCCCGTTTTCCCTAAGCCCTTTAAACCGTTTCTTGAAGCATCTTCCTCTCTGGCGTGCTTCGTTCCCTGGCGTCACCTTCCCGAAGCCTATCGTTTCCCTCCCGCCCATGAGCGTGGGGTCCCGCTTTCCTCACCCGACTCGCGTCCCATCCCACGACCTGGACGGAGAGGGACCTTTTCGCAAGGGTAAATTCCCGCTGCCTGGCCCATCCGGGCGCCACGAGCACTATACACAACCCTCTAAGGCCTTTCTGGGGGCTACCGCCGTCGGTAGGTCACGCCGAGTTCCCCTCATCTGTGCCTTCCGGGCGATGACCCGGGCGTGCCCACCACTCAGCCCCGATCGCCTCTCGCCCCGCCCTCCTTTCCGGCCTCCTCCCTGCGGCCCATGAACATGAGGAGGTTGGGGTCGTAGAACAGGGCCAGCTCCCCCCTCGCCAGCGGGACCAGGTCGCGGCGATAGCTGCGGTGTACTTCCTCGACCCTACGCTCCATCTCCCGTCGCAGTTCCTCCATCTCCCTTTCCATGGAGGCTATCTGCTCCCGGAGCGACCTCACCTGGTCCCTGAGGTCGAGGATCATTTTGACGCCGGCGAGGTTCACCCCCATCTCCTGGGTGAGCTCCTGGATGATGCGGCATCGCTCGATGTCCGCCTCCGAGTACCGGCGGCGGTTCTTAACCCGGGCGGGGTTGAGAAGCCCCTTTCTCTCGTAGATGCGCAGGGTCTGGGGGTGCACCTCCGCCAACCTGGCCGCCACGCTTATGACGTACAGCGGTTCGTCCCTTTCCACCTTCTTCTTCCTCTTCATGGAACCTCACCTTATCCATCCAGGAAGGCCCTGGGGTTCTCCTTCTCCAGCTCCTTCAATTGCTGGATGAGTTCCTTCTCCTTTGCCGACAGTTTCTTGGGCACAACCACGTGGGCGGTCACTATCATGTCCCCATGCCCTCCGCCCTTAGGCTTCGGGGCGCCCTTGCCCCTCAGGCGAAACTTCTTCCCATCGGAGGTCCCGGCCGGGATCTTCAGCTTGACCTTACCGTCGATGGTCGGGATCTCCACCGTTGTGCCCAGCGCGGCCTCGGGGAAGGTCAGGGGCAGATCCAGCAAGATGTCCCCGTTACTCCGCTTGAAGAACTTGTGGGGTTTGACGTGTACCGTGACGTACAGGTCGCCAGGGGTTCCGCCCAGCGGCCCTGCTTCCCCCTTGCCAGGAAAACGGACTTTGCCACCGTCCTTTATCCCCGCCGGGATCTTCACCTTGATGGTACGCACCCGGTCCACTGCCCCCGACCCGGCACAGGTGGGGCACGGGTTCTCGATCACCGTGCCCCTACCCCCGCAGGCTGGGCAGGGGCGGGAGAAGGCGAACAGCCCCTGGTCGTGCGAGACCGTTCCCCTTCCCCCACAGGTGGGACACGTCTTGGGGAGGGTGCCGGGACGCGATCCACTGCCGCCGCAGGTGGAACAGACCGCCCTTCCGGATATGGTCAGGGGCACGGTCACCCCGTTTATGGAATCCTCGAACGAGACGGTCACGTCGGCATGGATATCCCGGCCCTTGCGGGACTCCCTCCTCCTCCCGGTGGTGGCCCCAAAGCCGCTGAAGAGGTCGAAGAGATCTCCCAGGCCTCCCAGGTCGCCCAGGTCGCCGGTGAAGGTATACGTCCTGTAGCCAGGACGGAAACCGGTGAAACCAAAGCCATGGCCCCCTGCCCCGGCGAACATCCTCCCCTCGTCGTATTCTTTCCGCTTCTGGGGGTTGGAGAGGACCTCGTAGGCCTCGGAGATCTCCTTGAACTTCTCCTCCGCCTCCTTGTTCCCCGGATTAGCGTCAGGGTGATACTTCCGGGCAAGGCGCCGGTAGGCGTCCCGGATCTCCTTCTGGGACGCGTCCCTGCTCACGCCCAGGATGGAGTAGTAATCCTTGTACCCGTTCACCTTACCTCGCCTCGCTTGCAATCACATTTATCCTGAATATTTATCCCCGCACCAGCGGGAACCTAAAGCGGAAACGCAGAACAACGTCGAGCCCTTAATGGGCAAACTCGCTTTAGCCCTGCTCGCCATCGGCCTTACCCTCGCACTTGCTCACCGTGGCCCGGGCCGGCCTCAAGAGCGATCCCTTGAACTTGTAACCTTTCTGGTGTACTTCCACCACCGTCTCGTCCTCGTGGTCTTCGCTTATAACGGTCATCATGGCCTCGCATATGTTGGGGTCGAAGGGGTGGCCTTCCGGGT
>JBBFMI010000155.1:2902-5291 GCA_037478635.1 Candidatus Geothermincolales bacterium
GGGTTTATCTCCTCCAGGCCTTCATCCCGCAGCAGCTTCACCAGCTGCTCGTAGACCATGCGCACGCCCTCGGCCAGCCTGTCCTCCCGGCCCTCGGAATACTTCAGGGCCATCTCGAGGTTGTCCAGGACGGGAAGCAGCTTGGCGACCAGTCCCTTGTTGGCCTGCTCTATTATCCTGGTCTGCTCCCTCAGCATCCGCTTTCGATAGTTTTCGAATTCCGCCTGGAGCCTCTGGAGGTCATCCAGGTACTCCTTGCACTTATCGGTGGCCTCTTTCAGCTCTTTTTCGAGCCGGGCCACCTCCTCCTCCAGGTGCTCCCTGCTCCTTTCCTTGTCGGTTTCCTCGGCTCCCTGGCCCTCAATCCCGTGGGCCCCTTCGGGCGTGGAGACCGGTTGCTCATCCCCCTCTTTTACCTTTGCATCCACGGCCTTTTCCGGACCGGAGGGGTCCACGGTGGTCTTTTCATCCTTTTTCTCCCTGGACTCCTTTTCCTTGTCCGTCATGCCCCATCACCTCTTCACTTTCACGAGGGGCTGACCCGAAGGCCAGCCCCTCTCGAATCCCGTCTCAAAGTCTGCAGGAGGAGGGGGTCACTTCTTGGACTCCTCCACCTTGATGGGGATGCGCTTGGGCTTGGCCTCCTCGACCTTCGGAAGCTCCACCTTGAGGACCCCGTCGGAGAAAGTCGCCGAAATCTTCTCCTCGTCCACCTTGCGCGGCAGGGAGATGTTCCGCTCGAAGTAGCCGTAGGCCCTTTCGATGCGGTGGTAGTTCTCCTCCTTGACTTCCTTGGAGAACTTCCTCTCCCCCGTTATGCGCAAGGTGTCGTCCTCAAGGGAGATGTTGATGTCCTCGGCCCGGAGGCCGGGAAGCTCCGCCTCGACCACCAGCTTCTCATCGGTCTCGTACATGTCGATGGCGGGAGCCCAGGTCGCCGTCCCCATCTCCTCGGCGCCCCGGAAGAACGTGCGCCGGAAAAGCCTGTTCACCTCCTCCTGCAGGTTCATCAGGTCACGGAACGGATCCCACCTCACGATAGCCATGACCGCTCACCTCCTCTCGGAGTGTTTTCCCCAAGGGGGCCGGGGTCGTCCGGCCCCCGGGTGTTCTCACATCTCCTCGTAATCGGCCTCGTCTATCACCTCGCCCTCGGCCTCCTCGGTGGCGCCGTAGCTACCGTCACCTTCGGGTCCCGTGGAGGCGCGGGCGCCACCCTCGGTGGCCTTGGCGTACATGTGCTCGGCCAGCTTGTAGGAAGCCTGCATGAGTATCTCGGTCTTGCGCTTTATCTCGTCCACGTCCTTGCCCTTCAAGGCTTCCTTGACGTCCTCTATGGCCTTCTCGATGGCCCGCCGGTCATCGGGCGGTACTTGGTCGCCCAACTCGCGGAGGGATTTCTCGGTGGTGTATATGAGGCTGTCGGCCTGGTTGCGGGCCTCCGCCTCCTCCCTCCGCCGGCGGTCCTCCTCGGCGTGGGCCTCGGCCTCCTTGATCATCCTCTGGATCTCCTCCTCGGTGAGGCCGCTCGAGGGCGTGACGGTTATCTTCTGCTCGTTGCCCGTGGCCAGGTCCTTGGCCGAGACATGCAGTATGCCATCGGCATCGATGTCGAAGGTCACCTCGATCTGGGGCACGCCCCGCGGCGCCGGTGGGATGCCCACCAGCTGGAAGTTGCCGATGAGCTTGTTGTCCGCAGCCATGGGCCTCTCGCCCTGGTAGACCTTGATGTCCACGCTCGTCTGGCCATCCGCCGCGGTGGTGAAGATCTCGCTCTTGCGGGTGGGGATGGTGGTGTTCCGCTCGATGAGCTTGGTGAACACCCCACCCAGGGTCTCGATACCCAGCGACAGAGGCGTTACGTCCAGCAACAGGACGTCCTTCACCTCGCCCTTGAGCACGCCCGCCTGGATGGCCGCGCCCATGGCCACCACCTCGTCGGGGTTTATGTCCTTGCGGGGCTCTTTGCCTCCCATCAACTTGCGCACCAGGTCCTGGACCATGGGCATACGGGTAGCGCCGCCGACCAGGATCACGTGGTCTATGTCCTTGGGCTCCAGGCCGGCGTCCTTGAGAGCCCTCTTGAAGGGGCCCACACACTTCTCCAGCAGGTCCGCCGTCATCTTCTCGAACTCCGCCCTGGTAAGGGTCATATCCAGGTGCAAGGGACCCTCTGGAGTGGCGGTGATGAACGGCAGGTTTATGTTGGTCTGGGTAGTCGAGGACAACTCGATCTTGGCCTTCTCAGCCGCCTCCTTCAGGCGCTGGAGGGCCATCTTGTCCTGCCGCAGATCGATCCCGTGCTTGGCCTTGAAATCCTCCGCCATCCAGTCGATGATCCGCTGATCCCAGTCATCACCGCCCAGGTGGGTGTTCCCGGCGGTGGCCT
>JBBFMI010000156.1:0-5286 GCA_037478635.1 Candidatus Geothermincolales bacterium
GCGTCGGACACCGACCGAAGGGCGTACTCGGTGGTGTTCACCCAGGCCTTTACCTCGCCGATGTTGCGGTTGAACTGGTCCAGGACCATGAGCTGGGCCCGGGAGCTTATGGCCCGGTGGGCGGCGGTGGGGTCGTCGGAGGGACGGTTCACCCTCTTGGCGGTGGAGAGCTTCTCCTGGGACTTCATCATGCTACCCAGGCTCCTCTGTAGGTCGGCCAGGACCATCTCGTGGGCCATGCGGTTGGTTATCCTCATCTCCACCATCTCCCTTCCCGTCAGGGATCATCGATTATTTGTCTTAGCCCTCGAACGGGCACGAACCCCGGGCGATGCCGTCCCGGGCCTCCTCCTTCAGCAGTCCCGGACTTACGCTGAACGCGGGCCCTTCCTCGCTGCCCCGGGCATCCCTCTTCCCGCGGTGAGCTACCTCCCCGCGGTTCCCGCCCTGGCACCGGTCGGAGCCGGAGGGATCCGAGGCCCGGGGCCCAGTGACCGCCCCACGCCCCCTGTCCTCGCGGTTCCCAGAAACCGGTTTTCCTCGATATTCCATGCCGATCTCTGCCTGTATATAAATACCATTTATGGCAATAATTCCCATTCAAGCTCTTGGCTCATTCCTTGGTTCATCCTCTCACCTGCCAACTATCCCCATGTTCTGGATGATGGTGGCGATGGCGTCGTCCATGGCGGTGACCGCGCGGGCCGCCGCCTGGTAGGCGTGCACCGCCTCCTGCAGCCTTATCATCTCCTCGTCGATGTTCACCCCGCTCACTGACTCCCTCCACTGGCGCACCTGGCGGGTGAGCATCTCGGTGTTCTCCGCCTCGGCGTACATGGCCCTGGCATCGGTGCCCACCCGGGCGACCACGCCCCGGTAGTAGTCGAGGAAGGTGTAGGTCCCGTACATGGCCAGCTCGTCCCGCAGCGACGCGATGCGGCGGGCGTTCTCCACGTCGCCGCTCCCGGTGCCCAGGGACGCGGCTATCCCGGAGGGATCCGCGAGCAACTCGGGGTTGACCCTCATATCGCGAACGGTGCTGCCCAGGAAGAAGGCCTCCAGTGGCGTTCCCGCCACCGGGTTCCCCCGCAGGTCATAGCCCTCGGCGTGAAGGGAGTTCACCCGCTCCACCAGCGTGGCCACCAGGCGGTCGAGCTCCTCCTCCAGTCCGGGGAGGTACTCGTCCCTCATCCTCACCACCGCAGCCAGGGAGCCGCCCCCCAGCTCCACCGGGCGGGAGTCCTCCTCCCAGACCAGCCGGTGGAACCCGCTGGGAAGCTGCTGCACCGTGACCCGGTAATAGGCGTCCCCGAAGACCAGGGCCCGGTTGCCGGCGAAGACGGATATCTCCCCGTTGTCCTGCTCCACCACCCGGACCGAGAGCAGCTTCCTGAGCTCGGTGACCAGCCTGTCCCGCTCGTCCATCAGGTCGTTGGGGGTAACGCCGCTTCCCGCCATGCGGCGGATCTTCCCGTTGATGTCGGCTATGTAGGCGGCGTACTGGTTGATGGACGCCACCGAGCTCACCAGCTCGAAGTCGAGGTTCCCCTGCAGGGCGGCGATCTGGCGCCCCACCCTCTGGAAGGCCCCCGCCAGGGCCTCTCCCTGGTAGAGGAGGCTGCGGCGCACCGCCAGGCTGTCGGGGTTCAAGGTCAGCTCCTCCCAGCCGTTGAAGAACGCCGTTATGATCGCCCCCAGCCCCTGGTCCCCGGGCTCCCCGAATATCCCCTCGACCTGGGATATGACGTCCGCCATCTGCCTCTTCTCCGCCAGCAGTCCCTCCTGCTCCCGCAGCTGCCCGTCGATGAAGGCGTCCGCCACCCTGACGATGCGGGCGGCGTCCACCCCCGTGCCCTGCTGGTGCTTCACGTGGAAGTAGAGGGAGGTCTCCAGCGGGTACGGCGGCGAGGTGGTGAGCACCACCCGCTGGCGGGTGTAGCCCGGGGTGGAGGCGTTGGCGATATTGTGGCTTATGGTCTCCATCACCGTCCTCTGGGCCTTGAGCCCGGAGAAGGCTATCTGCAAACCGAAAAAGGTGGAAGCCATCCTCTCACCTCGCTTCCCCGTTGCATGGCCGGCAAACGCCCGGCCCCGTCGTCGACTTGCCCGCCCGACGGCGGGCCCTCTTCCTCGCCAGGGGCGCCCTCCCCCCGCGCCGGGATCCCGGCCCGGAACCGAGGCCGGTGGGCACGGCGCCCGCGGCGTGGCCAGCAATTCCGCTCATGGTCCACCCGCCCTTCACAGGCTGTAAGAACTCCTTCCCGTCCAGTTGTCCGACCACTTGCGGCTGCCGTCCGGGCCGTAGGGGACCCAACGCCCCGAGGCCTCCGCCAGCACGTCCAGGAAACGCGTGGACCCCTTCTCCAGCAGGAAGAAGAGCTTCTCGTTGGCGGTCTGCAGCTGCAGGACCTCGGCGGCCAGCCGTCCCGCCAGCTCCAGGCGGTCGGTCATCTCCCCCTTCCCGCCCCGGTCGAGCAGGCGCGCCAGGGCCGGGAAGTCGGTCCCCGGGGGAAGCCGCCGCAGGCAGCGGTCCACCCGCTCGTCCAGCGCCCGCATCTCGCCCGCCACCGCCTGCAGGCCTCCGCCGAGCCTGGCCATGCGCTCCCGCTCTCCCCGGGATGCGGCCTCCCTGAGGCCCTCCGCCAGCAGCCGGGCCTCCTGCAGGAGGGCCACCAGCCGCTCCAGGATGGCCTCGGCCTCCTCCCGGACCGACTCCGCTGCGTATACCTCTTCCTCCATCCTTCCTTCCGTCACGGTCTCCTCTATCCTCATCCCCGAGAGCTCCCCAAACGGGGTCCTTCCGAGGGGATGTCACGCCATCATCCCGGCGTGACCTCGCCGCCGATCCAGGGTGGCCGCGGCCTCATCCCATCCTCGCCGAGGCCTCTTTATCCCCGTCTCCAGGCCTCCCACGACCCCGCGGTTCGCATCCCGCTCCAGGACTTCCCTCCTACGTCCTTCCGGTATCCGATGACCAGGCGGCTACGAAGGCGCCTGCCGCCCGCTTTCCGGCCGTGTCATCGAGGGCCGGCGCCGCTCATTCCGCCTCCCGGCGGGTCTTTATGGTGCGGAGGGAATACATCCCCTCGCGGGTCACCGTCTCCCGGTAGATCTCCCTCGCCATCTTCCGCACCTTCGCCTCGCACTCCGAGCAGCGCTTTCCGGAGGTGATCTCCTTGCCGCACATCTCGCAGCGCAGGGCCACGCTATCCCGGGAACGCAGGACCAGCCTGCCCTCCCGGATGAACTTCTCCACCACCTCCACCGGTATATCCAGTCGCTGCACCAGGTCCATCACGCCCAGGCCGGGGTTACGGTAGAGTTCCTCCTTGGCCCGCTTGAGCATCCTCTCCTCCTCCTCCCTGCACTCCTCGCAGAGCCGGCTGGATATGGAGGAGAAGACCTTGCCGCAGCGCTCGCAGTTGACCATCCTCAAAGCCCATCACCTGCCCCTTCGCTCACCTCGAACTCGACCTCCCAGGAGTTCGCGGACCATTTGGCAGCCTTCCATGCGTCGCTCGCGAGGCCCTTCGCCCCGTGCCTCAATCCTTCTCGCCCTCCCCGGCATCCCCCTCTCCTCCCGGGCCGGCAAGCTGCCGGTAGAGCATCTCCGCCAACCCCAGGCATCCGCCGGAGGCCAGGGCCCGGGAGAGGGCGTCCAAGGCCTCCTCGGCGTAGAGGTCCACCCCAGGGGCAAGGCCCTCTTCCTCTCCGTAACCCGAGCCGTTCTCCCCGCCGAGGAGTCCCAAGGGCCCTCCCTTCAGGGCCTTGACCGCTCCCGCCCGGGTGAGCACCTCCCGGACGAAGAGGGCCTCGAACTCCCGGCAGGCCTTGAGCAGGGCGGGGTCTTTCCCGTCCCTTTTCCCGGAGACCACCCGCTCCGGGCCGGTGCCCCACGCCCCGGGAACCGCTCTCTCCAGGCCGCCTCCGGCGATCCCGGTCATTCCCGCATCTCCTCTTCCTTCGTCAAACTTTCCGTCCTACCCGGGCCCCCGCTTCCTCTCGCCCCGGGAAATCCCCGTCGGGCCCGCCCTTCCCGCTTAACCCACGCCCGGACGCTTCCGGGCCTTGCTCCCGTTCCCTCTCGGGAACCGGGATTCCCATTACGCTCATCCCGGCCCGCCCCGGCCCTCGCGGGCCACGGGCGGCCCGCTTACCTCATCCCCTCCATCCCCGCTGGCCCGCGGTCACGCCCTTGGACATCGCCCAGGGCCGACGACCGCAGCCGGCATCACCTTGCACTCCCGCCCGTCTGCCCCGTCCAGCTATCGCCCACCCAAGCGACGTGCCGCCATCGCCCCGGCTCAAGCCCTGACGATGCGGTTGGCGGCGTCCAGGGCCTCGTCCGAGGCCTGCACCATCTTGGCGTTCAGCTGGTAGGCCCTGAGGGCGCTTATCATGCGGACTATCTCGTCCGCCACGTCCACGTTGGAGCGCTCCAGGTATCCCTGGCGCAACAGTCCCGTGCCCTCCTCCCCGGGGAGGGCGGTCACCGGCTGCCCGGAGGCCTCGGTGGGCAGGAATATCCCGTCACCCCGGGCCTCCAGCCCCTCGGGGTTGGGAAAGCGGGCGAGGCCTATGCGCCCCAGCTCCCTCTCCTCCCCGGAGGCGGTCCGCACGCGGACCGTTCCCCGCTCGTCCACCACCAGCTCCTTTCCTCCCGGAGGTAGTTGAAGGGGAGGTTCGAGGAAGAAACGCCCGTTGAGGGTCAAACGCCCGGAGGCGTCCACCCCCAGTATCCCCGCCCTGGCGAAACCCAGGGAGCCGTCCTCCAACCGGACGGTGAAGAACCCCTCGCCCTCCACGCACAGGTGATAGGGGTTCTCCGTGGCCTCCATGATCCCCTGGCGGAAGTCGCGTCGCACCTCGTCTACCCTGACCCCTCCCCCGATGCGGTCCAGGGGCTCCCCTCCCCTGCCGGCCTGGGGGTGGAGCAGGTCAGTGAACCGGGGAAGCGACCGCTTGAAGCCGGGCGTGTTCACGTTGGCGAGGTTGTTGGCGGTCACGTCCATCATCGCCTGGTGGGCGATGAGTCCGGTGGCCGCGCTGCGAAGGGCGGGAAGCATCTCCACCTCCTTACGGTCGAGAACTCCTCCTGTTCCTCCTCACCTTTTGCGCATCCTCACCATCATCCCCGCTGTGCCTCGCCTCGGGCACCACCCGTAAGGTCATCTTCATCTCCCGCAAACGGTGGTTTTTGCCCCTCTCCACCCGGGAGACCCACGAGTACTGCCTCGACCTTCCCGAGGCGAGGGCATGTCCCACGCCTTCCCGGCCCGGTCGATG
>JBBFMI010000157.1:0-5269 GCA_037478635.1 Candidatus Geothermincolales bacterium
GACCTCGTCCGCCCTTCCCCGCAGGACCTCCTCGTGCGCCTTGGTCAGTTCCCTCGCCACTACCACCTTCCTGTGAGGCGCAAGCTCGCTGAGGTCTTCCAGGGCTTCCAGTATCCGGTGGGGAGCCTCGAAGCAGACGAAGGGCTCGCCCCCCCTCAGTAGTTCCATCAACCTGGAACGCCTGGCAGCGGCGGAACGGGGCAGAAACCCTTCAAAACGGAACCTGGACAGGGGAAAGCCTGAAACCGCCAGGGCGGCGGTCAAAGAGCTCGGGCCCGGCACCACCTCCACCCGAAGACCCCTCGAAACGCACTCCTCCACCACCAGGTGGCCGGGGTCGGAGACCCCCGGCATCCCCGCGTCTGACAGCAACGCCACCTTCTTGCCCGCCGCCACCAGCTCGGCCACCTCTTCCGCGCGCACCCTTTCGTTATGCCCGTGGCAGGACATCAGGGGGACCCGTATCCCCAGGTGAGAAAGGAGTTTTCGCGCCCTCCGGGTATCCTCCGCAGCCACCAGGTCCGATTCTTTCAACACCCGGATGGCCCGCAGGGTTATGTCCTCCAGGTTCCCGATGGGAGTCCCCACTAAGAATAGAACGCCTTCCCTTTTCGCATCGGTCATAAGCCGATTATATTCCCGAGAACCCACCGGACCGAGTCCCCGGTAAATGCACCTTGGGTGAATCCATCTCGGCACATCGGGATATTGGACGGGGCTATCCCTTTGTGCACCCTCAACCTGGATGGCCCTCACGGGAAGGGAGAGGTGTCGGGAAATGCCCTCTTGATATCAAGGCAACTGCACGGGAAGAAAAACGAGGGTCGATGCCGCAAACCGACTTCCTGGTCACCCCGCGTGGCGTAAGGCAGCCTGCCTGGGCTTCTCGCTCGATTGCCCCGACACAAGGGAGGCACACGGTTTATGCCTCGTGCACAGGGAAGGGCTGATCCAGGGTAAGAAATCGCGGTTCATCCTCAAGATCAAAAGCAACTCGAGAATAATGGTATCGCTGGCTCGAGGCGATGGTATCCTTGAAATGCGGGGTTCACTCCATTGTCTCCATGGGCCTGGGCCTGCGCGCCAGCAGGGTGTTAACCAGCTCCATCTGGGTGCTGTAGTCCATCTCCGGGGCCACCTGGGCCAGCCTCTCCAGGAGCAAAGCCGAAGCGTAATAGACGTAAAGGGGTTCGGGACGAGCCTCGATGCGGCGGCAAATACCCGCCTCCGTGAGTTCCTCGAGGGTGGCCTTCACGTCCTCCTCATCCCGGCCCAATCTCACGGCTATCCTGGCAGCGCTGTCCACCAGCCCGGGGTTTTCCTTGAAAAGCCGTATTACCTCGAATTTCAGCCTTCTTATTTCCTCGTCCCTTATGATGAACCTTCCTATCCTCGCCAATGGGAACCAACTCCCCGATCCTCTATCGCCTTCACGGCAACGTTATCTCGTGTTCTCCCAAGTCGTGGAGCGGACCTTGCCCTCCGCGCCGGAAATCGCCCGGCTCCACTAATTCATCGACAGTCAGCCGGTCCTTCTTTACCCGATATATCCGGGCGAACCCGAAAATCACGACGGGTTGTTGATGCCCTCTTTTCGTTACCGGGAATTCCGATGATGCTGTTTAGATGATGTTTTCCTCCTTCTCAAGCACCCTTCACCCGGGTCCGGGGCAATCTCTTCTTCCACCGTGGACGCACGTTAATACGATCAACGAAGCCTTTCCAGCAGCTCCAGGAGTCCCTCCACTCCCTCCACCACTATGTCGGCCACCGCCTCCAGTTCCACCGGCGTTTCATCGGAGTGCACGGCAATGGCGATGCCCTCGAAACTCCCCTCCCTCATAAGGCGCCTCAGGCCTCGGAAAGCGTCCACATCGGTATGATCGTCTCCCGCGTAGAGGGCCCTCTTTAGACCCCAGCCCACGCATAACCTTGCCACCACGGTTCCCTTGTCCACCTCCACCGGAGGCCTTAGTTCCACCGCCATCCTCCCCTCCACCACCGCCAGCCCATATCTTTCCGCCACGTCATTGGCCAATTTGTGCGCCATCTCCCCTGCCTCAGGCATCCGGCGGTAATGGAGGGTAAGGGTGTAGAGCTTGTCCTCCAGCAAGATACCGGGAAGTCCTGGCATTTTCCCTTCGAGTTCCCTCCGCGCCCTCTCCACCGCCGGCAGGTATCGCACCACCTCGGGGTCGGGGACCTCCTTCCCTCCCTCCCACCATTCCATCCCGTGAACCCCAACGTAGTGGGTGTGAGCTAGGCCGACCAGTTCAGCCAGGTTTCTGACCCTCCTCCCCGAGACGATGCACAGGGGAAACGAGGTCGCCAGCTGGCCCAACAGCTCGCGGGCCCAGGGGTGAAGCCTCGCGCCCGCGGGCTCAGGCGCGATCTCGCTGATGGTACCGTCGAAATCGAGGAACAAGCCGGAGCGTGTCCTTTCCCTCCGGAAATCCGATATCCAGTTCTCCCTCATCTCAGCTTTGTCGGGTCGTTAAATCCCCCATCACCTGCGGAACCACCATCGCCTTTTACCCACAGCCCTGGAATCAGGAATTCCGGGCACGGTCAACCTCTCTCCCATGACTATCTTCCTCGGGTTTTCCTCCATAAGGCGACGCGCCTCAGCCTCCCCCGCCAAGTATTTCACCCTCCGAAAGGCTTCCCCGAGGTCCGGCCGCCTGACACCAGCTGAGTGGGCATCGGAAGCGATCACCGCCGCCGAACGCTCCCGCAGCATCCTCTCCGCCCTTCGCCTTGCCTCTTCCCCATGCAAGCCCGTAAGGCTTCCCCCGTTGACCTGGAAAAGGACCCCCGCCTCCAACAGATCCTGTACGAGCTGGTCCGACCTGAGGCCGGGGTGCCTTTCCGGGTGAGCGAGCACGGGGACCATTCCGGAAAGCCTAATCCGAAAAACCGCCTCCTTGAGGGCATCCGGCACGACCACAGCCGGAAGGTCGAGCAGCAGGTACTTCCCCGAGCCCGCTATGCTCCAGGCCGCCAATGCTCCCTCGTCTCCCCTGGCCAGCTCGAGCAATCCCCAATTAAGCCTCAACTCAGCCCCCGGGTATAGGGATATCCCGGCCATTTCACCCGGTAAAGATGAGGAGGACCTCTCCACGAACCCCCTGACCTGGGAGGGCTCGACGTGTTCCAGCTCCAGGTCGACGTGGGGAGTTACCACCAGCGCCTCGGTCCCACCCTCCACGGCCGCCCGTAGCATGAGCGCCATCTCCCCCTCGTCGGCAGCCCCGTCATCAACCCCGGGCATGAGATGGCAATGGATATCCCAGAAACCCACTTCCCTCCCCCTTCAATGCCTGAGCCGGGTTAAGGCCTCCCGATACCATTCCACCGTGCTCTCCAGTCCCTCCCTGAGCTCCACCCTGGGCCTCCATCCCAGCACCTTCCTGGCCCGGGAACTGTCAAGGGCTATGCGTTGAAGTTCTCCCTCGCGGGGCGGGGCGTATATCGGCTCCCCCTCGAATCCGAGAATATCGGCCATGAGACGAAAGAGTTGGTTCACCGACGTCTCCGTTCCGGTGCCTATGTTGAGGAACTCGCCATCTCCCTTCCGCAACGACGCCCTGTAAGCCTCCACCACGTCCCCCACGTAGACGAAATCCCGGGTCTGTTCCCCGTCGCCATATATATAGGGAGGCTCACCGTTCAGCATCTTTCCGGCGAAAATGGCCACCACCCCGGCTTCCCCGAAAGGGTTCTGGCGGGGGCCGTACACGTTGGCCAGAGCAAGGGTGCAATAGCTCAGGCCCTTGGTCCGCTGGTAATAGCGGATGTATTCCTCCGCCACGCCCTTGCTCACCCCGTAAGGGGAATCGGGCCTCCGCGGAGCGTCTTCCTTCACCGGTATCGTTTCCGGTTCCCCGTAAACGCATCCCCCGCTGCTGGTATTGATGAACCTTCTGACGCCGTTCTCCACCGCCGTCTTGAGGACGTTGATCGTGCCCAGTATGTTCACGTCAGCGTCCTCCAGGGGATCCCTCACCGAGACCCGCACGTCGCACTGGGCGGCCAGGTGTATTACCACGTCCTGTTCTTTCCCCTTGAAGGCCGCCTGTAGGGCACTATCCCTTATGTCTACCTGCAGGAAGAAGAAACGGTTCTGGCGTGCCGCTTCCTTCACGTTCAACAGGTTTTCGAACTTCCCGGTGGAGAGGTTGTCCACCACGGTGACCGTGTGGCCTTCCTCGAGGAGTGCGTCTACCAGGTTCGAACCGATGAACCCGGCTCCTCCGGTAACCACTATCCTCAATCTCTTCACCCCCATCCGTTACCAGGCCGATCCGCTCCTTCCATCTATGCCCTTTGACCGTTTCAGCGCTTCTTCCTTTTTCACCCCAGATGAAACCCGGAAACCGCGCCATCAGACCTTGAATCCTTTCATTCCCTGGGCGTTAAGATCCCGCCACGCGCGAATTCCAGGAAGACTCATTCTCCCGAATCCCGCTGAAAGGAACCTATGACCGCCATGAACTGGCGCCGTGCCGCTGGAAACTCCGCCCAAGGCGACCTGCCCGTGAACACGAAGACCAGGTCCTCAGATAGCACGTAGTAGAGCAGGATCCCATCCCCCCTTGCCTTGAAGTCAAGGTAAAATGCCGGGTTCCCCCTGACGGAACTTGTATTCAGGAGCCCGGGTTCACCGTTGCCCGAAGTCCCTTCCTCCACGGCCCCATCCAGCCCTTCCTCGTCGCTTTCGAGCTGGGATGTCTCGGGAGAGATGGATGTTGGCAACTCTCCCCCCTCCGACCTCATCCTGGTCCGGGCGTCTTCCTCGAGCAAGGCAAAGATGCTCTCCATGCCTCCCACCAGCACGTCCGGGTCCAGTCGAAAGGCCGTCACCTCGAGCTCCTTCTCGACGCCCATCACCAGCTCGAGGGAAAGCAGCTCGTCGCCGGTGGGAGCGTTCTCCTTCAGCTCGTAGTGCCTATGGTAACTTATAGAAAAACCGGTTCCGGGATGGGTGTAGGAGAGGTAATCCTGCTCTGGCTCGCTACCACCCTCTTCCTTCTGCTGTATGGAGTACCGATACACGAGGTAGGCCATTCCCAGGAGCGCCGCCAGGGAAAAAAGTATCGCCAGCGTCACGCCCAGGTAAAAAGACAGGCTCCTTCTCCGGGGCAACTCCATCTCCTGGGGTTTCATGCTCCCGAGGAAGCTCTCCGCCAGGCTCTCCCGGGAAAGGGAAACCCCGCAGTTCCCACAGAACTTGGCCTTGTCCGGCTGGTAGCTACCGCATTCGGGGCAG
>JBBFMI010000158.1:0-5228 GCA_037478635.1 Candidatus Geothermincolales bacterium
ATGGCCGTGCCGGCCTGGATCATGATCTGCTGGCGGGTGAAGTTGACCATCTCCGCCGCCATGTCCACGTCGCGGATACGCGACTCGGAGGCGGAGATGTTCTCCACCGCTACGCCCAGGTTGGCGATGGTGTGCTCCAGGCGGTTCTGGACGGCCCCGAGGTTGGACCTCTGCACCGATACCTTGCTTATGGCCTTATCAAGGGCCTCGATGGCCGCTTCTGCCCCGGACACGGTGCTGACATTCACGGTGTTGATCTCAAGAGCCACCGCCCTCATGTCTCCCACGCTCACGGTGATGGTCTCGTCCTTGTAGGCGCCTATGTGAAGGGTCATCGCGCCGGACGAGACGCTGAACTCACCATCGCCGCTGGCGATGTCGCCGGTGAGGGCGGAGTTGATGGTCACCGCCACCGAGAAGCTGGAGAAGGTCACAACGGTGGTCTCGAAGGCCCCTGTCGGCACGTTGACAGCCACGGTCTCGGTGACGGTCCCATCCTCGTTGGAGATGGTCAGTTCCTCGTTTGCTGAATCGTAAGAGAGGTAATACGTCCCTGAAGCAGCTCCCAGGGACTCGATCTTGCTGATACCGTACTGCGGAGTCAGGTAGGTCCCCGTCACTGATATGGAAGAGCCCAGGCCTCCGTTGAGCAGGGCCTCCCCGTTGAACTTGGTGGATTCGGCGATCCTGGTCACCTCATCTATAAGGGACGAGACCTCCGACTGGATCGCAGCGCGATCAGCGTCGCTCAAGGTCCCGTTGGCCGCCTGCACCGCCAGCTCCCTCATCCTCTGGAGGATGGCGTGGGTCTCCTGCAGGGCACCCTCGGCCGTCTGGATGAGGGAGATGCCGTCCTGGGCGTTGCGCACCGCCTGCTGCAGGCCCCGCACCTGGCTGCGCAGCTTCTCGCTGATGGACAGCCCAGCGGCGTCGTCCGCGGCGCGGTTGATGCGCAGGCCCGAAGACAGGCGCTCCAGGGACTTGGACAGCAGGTTGTCGGTGAGGGTCAGGTTGCGGTGGGCGTTGTACGCCGCGATGTTCTGGTTGATGCGAAGTGCCATCTTCCATCATCCTCCTTGACGAATTTTTCTCGGCCCCGTCGGGGCCTTCGGCCTCCTGCCTTCTCGCCGGCCTCACTTCCGCGAGGGGCCGGCCGGCAAAGCCCCTCCCTGGGCATCCTCAAGGTCCCCTCTCCATGGCATCACCGTCCTTCCCTGAACTCCGAAAGCCTCCTTGCTCTCTGCCTTTGCTTTTAATCTCGCCACCGTAGGGCGATCTCCCCATCCCCCCCAAGGAGGATGGGGGGTCGGTCAACCGGTGGATTGACCCCCTCTAGCCACCGGTGCGGATCGCATGCTGCCCAAAAGGTTCAGAAGCTCTCCCAGCTCTCTCTGCACCTCCGCCGAGACGGGGGGGAGGATAGTGAGCCACAGGAAGACGGCGTTCTCCAGGAGCCCCAGCTGGCGGTCGGTGAGCTCCATCTTTCCCTCCTTGGTCAATTTCCATCCCTCCTTGGCCTTCCGGGATTATCGTTCCCGCTCTATCCAAATCATCGGGCGGCGGCCGGCGGGCCACATCCACCGAATGTCCCAGGGCGGGATGACGGCGGGGGGATTGGACGGGATGGACCGGCAGGGGACGCGCTTCTCGGCGGGCAGAGGTGCCGCCACAATCCCCCCAAAGGCCGACTGCCCATCGCCCAAAAGGTCATTGGTCGTTGTCTGGGTGGGGACGAGAATGACAACCGGGGCCGATCATAGGAGACCAGCATGGCTCGACCATCGATGGCATCGCACGGAAAAGCCGAAAGAGGGGAAGAGAGTTGAGGATACTCTTCTGCTGTGCCAACCGCTCGGGGAGCGGCCACTATCCCTGCGCCGGAGGGGGCACGAGGCGGACTGGGTAGTCGGCATCCACTTCGATTTTCACACTTTATTACCCAAGGACCTATCTTACGACATCTACGTCATCCAGATGGCCCAGTTCCGCGAGACGCGGCTCATGCTCCGGCGCCTCCCCGAGTTAGGGAAGGTCGGGATCGTGGAGGTGGACGACCACGTGCGGGCCATACCGTCCTACAACCCGTCCTTCCACGCCTTCCGCAAGAAAGGTGGCAAGGCCGCCAGGCTGGAGGAGTGCGTGCGGGAGGCGGACGGGGTCACGGTGTCCACCACAGAGCTGGCGGAGGTCTTCTCCCCCATGAACCCCAACACCTTCCCCCTGCCCAACTGCATAGACCTGGAGGACCCCATCTGGAACCCCCGGGTGGAAAAGGAGGAGGGTAGGGTGGTGGTGGGGTGGGCTGGCTCTCCCACCCACCTGGAGGACTTCCGCCTGGTGGTGCCCGCCCTGGAGGCCCTGTGCCGGCGCTTCCCCCGGGTGGTTGTGGCGGTGGGAGGCCCGGAGGACGTGTTCGGGCTGCTCAAGGAGATCCCCGACCGCCAGAAGGAATTCCTGCCGCCGGTGCCCTTCGAGGAGTACCCGGCCATGCTAGCCCGCTTCGACATAGGGCTGGTGCCGCTGGTGGACAACGCCTTCAACCGCTGCAAGAGCGACCTCAAGGGGCTGGAATACTCGGCCCTGGGGATACCCTTCCTGGCCAGCCCCCTGCCCGCCTACCGACGGCTGGTGAATCCGGGGGAGAACGGGTTCCTCTGTCAAGGTACCCGCGACTGGCTCTCCCTCCTCAGCCGGCTGGTGGAGGACGAGAGCCTGAGGCGGCGCATGGGGCAGAGGGCCAGGGAGATGGCGAGGAGCCGCATCTACGACGAGTACGCCCCCCTGTGGGAGGGCATCCTGGAGGCGCTGCTTTTGCGCCGCAGGCTGCTCAATTCCCTGGGCTCCATCGTGCCCTCTAACTGAGGATGGGCTCTCGGCCGAGGGGCTCGCCCTCGCGCCCCGGGGCGGGCCTCCGGGGAGAGTAATGGGATCAGGGGAAAAGTAGCCGGTCGGCAGCGGGGTATCCCGGGGAGGCGGCCACCGGGCAGGGCCCCTTAGCTGGGGCCTGGGAAGGTCAAGGCAACGGGCTTCGGATGGTAAGGTATTTCATCCCCCACCAGAAGGTCAGGGAAAAACTGCTGGAGGGCTCCCCCTCCAGCCTGAGGGAGCTGGAGGAGGCCATAAACCGGGGGACCCTGGTGGAGCTCCGCTGTCCCATGTGCGGCGCCCTCCACCTGGCGGAGCTTCGCTTCCTCTCGCCCTTTGCCCCCTGCCCCCAATGCTCCTCCCGCCCTTCCCCCGCCAGGGCTACCGGGGAAGAGACGGGGACCGGGGCGGAGGCCGAGGGGGGCGTGGGGCTAAAGGTAACCCTCCTCTTCGCCTCCCAGCAGCACCACCCCCTTTCCCAGCTCTGCCTCGGGGCGGCATGCCGCGGCCTCTCCGGCCGAGGGGAGGTGCTTGTGGCGACCGACGGGCGCTCCCTCTGGGACCCGGCGGTGCCGGATGGCCTGCCCCTGCGAGTGCTGGAGACCCCCGGGGAACCTCACTTCCTCACCGCCCTGAACCAGGCACTACTGGAGGGAAGGGGCGAGTACCTGGCGGTGGTGCGGGAGGGCGTCCTGGTCCAGCCCGGCTGGCTAAAACCGCTCATCTCGGCCCTGGAGGAGGACCCGGAGGCGGCGGCGGCCTCCGCCCTGCTCCTGGACCGGGGGGGAAGGGTGCTCCACGCCGGGTACCGCCTGGCCACCTCCCCCGAGGGAGAGCCCTTCCTCGTGCCCCTGCGGCGGGGCGAAAGACCAGGAGTGGCGAGGGACCTGGAAGAGGTGCCCGCCCTAGCCCTCCACTGCTCGGTGGTCCGGCGCTCCCTGGCGCGGGAGATAGGCCTGGCCGACGAGAGGTCCTTTTTGCCCCCGGGGAGCTACGGGGAGGTGGAATGGCTCCTGAAGGCCCGCGCAGCCGGGAGGTGCCTCCTGCTCGTCCACACCTCGCGGGCCATGTACCTCGGCCAGGACCCCAAGGGGAGCTCCCCGGAGCCGGGATGCGAGTCCCTCCGCAACCTGCGCCTGCTGCTTGAGAGGTGGTCGGCCCTGGAGGGCTCGAGGGCGATGACCAGGACCTGACCTCCGGCGGGTCCTCGAGGCCCCAATCCGGCCGACCCGGGAGCCAATCGACAACCAGGCGTCTCCGGCTGGCACCCGCATTCGGGTTAACCTGAAACCCCGGGGTGATCACGCAAGCCAACCCGGGATGGGGGCGAGGGCTATCGCCGAGACGGGATGTCCTTGGTCGGCCTTCGACGATAGAAGTCGGCACTGCGGCCTGTTGATACCGGGCCATGGGAATGCACCGGGTGATCTGGGGAAGTCCGCAGAGAGCGCCGGACGTCCTAAAGCTGAATTATGCCGGGACGGCAGGCAAAAAACCAAAACCAGGGCCGTTCACCTGGACCAACGACCAGGAGACCACCGGAGGCGTCGAAGGGCCCCGGGTTCAAGGAGTAGGCCCTTCCTCCAGCTCCTCCAGGTCGAGGAGGTTGACCCCCATGTGGACCAGGTTGGCCGCCAGCTCCAGTCCCCTGGCGCTGGAGGCCTCCTGGACCAGGGCCGCGGTCCGTTCCTTCCAGGCTGTACTTATCCGCAGGCGCCCCGCCTCGCTTACCAGCAGCCCCGCCTCCACCATCTCGTCCACGACCCGGTCCCGGTCATCCCCCCGGTAGACCAGCCGGGTCTCCAGCTCCTCCGGTTCCAGGGATCCCATCTTGCCCACCAGCGTCAATATCTCCAGCTTGGGCAGAAGGTCCAGCTCCTTTCCCAGCAGCGCCTTGACGTGCCCCACCCGGTCGTAGGCGAGGAGCTCCCTGGCCCTGAGAGACCGGTCCCGGTCCTCCAGGAGATAGGCCTGGATCAACCTCAAGAGGTCGAAGTCGATGGGCTTCATGAGATAGGCGTCGGCTCCCCGGTAGAGGGCGGCGAAGACGTTCTCCGGCTCGGAAAGGGCGGTGAGGCAGATCACCGGCACCTCCCTCAGGCCGCTCATGCCCCGGATGATGTCCAGAATCCCGAGCCCCCCGAGCACCGGCATGCGCAGGTCAAGGAGCACGGCGTGAGGAAAGGAGGTGTATATGAGATCCAGTCCCTGGGTTCCCTTGGAGGCCTCGATCACCTCGTACCCGGCCAGGGACAGGGTGACCCTCACCATGGTGGAGACGGCCGGGTCGTCCTCTATGTAAAGTATCCGCTTTCCAGCGCCCGCCTGCTCGCCGTTCACCGGGCTTCCTCCTCGAAAGCCGA
>JBBFMI010000159.1:0-5199 GCA_037478635.1 Candidatus Geothermincolales bacterium
CTCTTGGAAAATATCTTCCGGGGAGTGAACATCGCCCTGGTCAACGAGTTATGGATGCTCTGTGACCGGATGGGGCTTAACGTGTGGGAAGTGATAGAGGCCGCCTCCACTAAGCCCTTCGGTTTCATGACCTTTTGGCCGGGGCCAGGGCTCGGCGGACACTGCATACCGGTGGACCCCTTCTACCTCTCCTGGAAAGCCCGGGAATACGATTTCCAGACGGAGTTCATCGAGCTGGCGGGAAAGGTCAACACCTCCATGCCCTATTTCGTCGCCGGGCTGGTGTCCCGTGCCCTCAACCAAGAGGGCAAGAGCCTGCGGGGTTCTACCATAGGCGTGATAGGGGTTGCTTACAAGCCAGGGGTATCGGACACCCGGGAAACCCCAGCCGCCAAGGTGATGGAACTGTTGGCCAGGGAGGGGGCGGAGATACGCTACCACGATCCTCACGTGCCCGAGTTCGAAGTAGCCGACATGAGATTCCGCAGCGAGCCCCTGGGCGAGCTCCTCGCCTCCAGCGACTGCGTGGTGATCCTCACCGACCATCCTGAAGTGGATTACGATGCCATCGCCTCAGCGGAGATTCCCGTGGTGGACACCCGTAACGCCCTGAAAAAAAGGCAAAAAGAGACGGGAGGCGAAGATCTGCTCCGGGGAGAGAAGGGATTCGAGGCGGCCCGGCACGAGCCGTGAACGAGGGGGAAACATTTACCCTCCTCGATTGGGCCAAAAATTGATATCCACCAAACCTCAAGTCATCGTAAGAATGGCTTAATGTGCTCTATGCCTGACAGGCATGGCTCCAACCCCTCGAACGGCCTGGCCTTTCCCAGGGGATCGTACTCGGGCCTGCCTCTAAAACATAACCCAACCTTAACCGGAAGGCGGCCGCTACCGTGAATGCCCGCGATCGCCCCCGTTGCCATGAAAGAGTCCCGTCCCGAAAGAGCTCAGGGCTCCAACCCCTCGATCGGCCTGGCCTTTCCCAGGGGATCGTACTCGGGCTTTATGGTGAAGACTACCCACCCATAACCGAAACGGTGAGCGACGTATCGGGGGTCCTTGTAAAGCTTGGCCATCTCCCACACCAGCTCCCTTTCGGTAAAGGGGAAGCAATCCAGGAACTTATTGAGGATGACGTATTCGGCACCGTAAGTGTCGCCGTCGAACTGATATATGAATTCCCTCTGGGCCAGATGGGGAACCACCGGGTCCTGGGCACATACCGAGGCGTCCGAGGGTATCATGGAGACTATCCTGTGACCGGTCCTCTCCAACGGGCTGAGGCGGTAGAACTCAGGGTCGAACAAGGTCTTGGTGGAACGGGAGAACGTGAAGGGGACTTGCAGTATCACCAGCAGCACGCACACGGCAAGGGCCAAGCTCCTGAAATCCACCTTCTTTCCTCTTTTTTCCAAAAAGCGATGTAGCTTGGGAAGCGCCTCCAGAACCGAAAAGACCAGGATGGGCGCGAAGACCGCGTGGTAATGGCGGAGAAGCTCCCAGTGAGGGAAAAAGCTGGAAAGAAGGTGCTGGTAGAGTTCGGGGATGGCCACTATGGCGAAGGGACCGAGAAAGACGAGCCCGGCGAAGGGCAGTATCAGGAACAAGAGCAACTTGGTCTTATGGTAGGGAACAAAGGTCTCCCGGATCAGTACCCAGGGATGGGTGAGGAGGTATTTGCCCACCTCTATCCAGTTCTCCCCCAGGTGCGAATAGTACTTGAAATAGAAGTAATCCTGCCCCCCCGATAGGGCGGGCATGATCCTCCTGGTCACCGCATAGAACCAACCCAGGGAGATGAGGCAGGTGATCAATCCCTCGAACGGCCGTTTTCGGAACACCAGCACATATATTCCGAGGAAGAGGACCAGCGGCGCCATCGTCTCCTTCACCATGAGCAGGAAAGGCAAAGTGAGAAGGTAACCGTTCCAATTTTCCCTCATGATGAAAAGGTAACAGAGCGCCAACAGCGGCCCGGCGAAGGCCATCTCGTGGAAATCGAAGAAGATCAATTCCATGGTCCCCCAGAAGAAGAGGTATACGAAGGCCATGCATAATGCGCATATCCGGCTTTCCAGCTTCCTCAAGGTCACGTAGTAGACGGGGAGGCATCCCAGGGCCACCACCACCGCCTGGATGATCAAAAGCATCCGGGGGTCCCTCCAGGGCATGTAGAACGGCACCACGAAGAAATAGATCAGGTGGAAGTGGTCGCCCAGGAGAGAGGGCACCATCCTCACGGTGTTAAAGCCGAGCTCGAAACGGGAGAGCTGCCAGAAGTGCTGGGTGAAGATGCCCAGGTCCCAGCCATGGGACTGGAAATTCCGGTGTTTTAGCAGGCTTATCGCTGCATAGAGTAAGGTGAAAGAGAGGAAAAGCACGAATATCCCGTACCGCCTTGACCACTTGAACAGGCGGGGGTGTTCCTCCCTGAAAACTATATAGCGAAGGTAAAGTCCGGCCAGCAAAAACCCTTCCTCCCGTCCCTCCAAGCCCCAGTTGCCCAACTCCAACCACTGGAGCTTTCTTGACGCTAATGGGCCGGGTTCTCTTTATCACCGTTCTGGCCTTGTGGCACGACAAAAGGGGCCCGGCACGAAAACCCGTCCTTTCAAACGGTGTTATAATCTATTACTATTAATAGGGGATGCGCAAGCCAAGGGGGTTTTGGAAGTAAGAGTACGATGTTTCCTTGATCCGTCATGATTCCCCACTCTTAATCCCCTGCCCGAGCCAATCCCGGATACGCTCGGAGCTTGCTATTCCCCAGGGGGAGAGATGGTGGTGCACGCGAATGGTTTCCGTTCCGATGACAGCGGATCGGGATGGGAGGCAGATCTCCTGGTTAAAGTCTTAAGCCTTCCAGAAGATGCCGGTAAAGCTCTACTGGAGCTCCTTCGCCATGGGGCAGAACTGACCGGGGCCGACGCCCTCCTCTTTCAGAGGATACGCTACGGATTGGTAATCACCGAGGCCTCCCTTGGAACGGCAGAGGACTTGGAAAAGGTGGATTTCGCCCAGGGCTATCTCTGTTCCCACGTCATCAGCCGTGCCGGCCCGGAACCGATGCTCCTGGGGCGACGGGAACTCGCGCCCTTCGCCAGGACTGACCCATGGTTGAGATCGGGCGCTTACTCTTTCTGTCTCGCACAGGTGGTGGAGGGGACGGATGGGGTCTTGATCCTTTTGTACCGCGAGGAATTTTCGCCCGGCTCCCGGGACCGGGAAGCCATCAGGCTCCTGGCCTCCGCGGTAGGAAGGGAATGGAAGCGCAAAAGACTTCGTGAGAAAGTCCAGGAGCTCGAGGATAAATTCGTGGCCTTCCTGAATACCGCCCCCGAGGGCTTTCTCATAGCCGACGAGTCCGGAAAGATCGCCTTTTTCAATCGTGGCGCCTCGAGGATCTTCGGACGGCCCTCCGAGGAGGTCCTTGGCCAATCGGTGCTCACCCTTGTCCCCGAGGAGAAAAGGAAATCCTGTCGGCGACAGTTGCTGGAGGGAAAGGAGACCGGAGAGATAGGTCTGGTGGGCAAGGTGTTCGAGGCGGAGGGAAGAAGGGTCGACGGCACGGCCTTTCCCATGGAGGTATCCGTGGCCTCCTGGCAGACGGAGCGTGGTAAACATTACGGGATCGTGATCCGGGACATCACCTGGAGGAAATCGGTGGAGGAGGATCTCAGGAGAAGCATACGGGAACTGGAGGAATTCGCCCACACCGTGGCCCACGACCTCCGCAACCCCCTTACCCTCATGGGAGGATATGCGCAGACAGCCCTCAATTCCATGGAGGAAGGGGATATGGACACGCTCCGGGCCTGCCTGGAGGGGATCGAGAGAGCGGCGAGGAGGGGCCTGGGCTATCTCGATTCGCTGTTATCCTTCGCCAAGGCCGAGAGGAGCATCCCATCGTTGAGGCCGGTGGATCCTCGCTCCGTTTTCTCCGGGGTCATGGAGGAGCTGGGGGCCAGGATAAGGTCAACCGGCGCCATCGTCCGGGTCAATGAACCGCTGCCCCTGGTGGTAGCCGACCCTGTGCACCTACACCAGGTGTTGGCTAACCTGTTGGACAACGCCCTCAAACACGGGAAGCCCGACGCCGGGGCCCCCGAGGTGGCGGTGGGAGCCGAGATAGTCGGCGACGAAGCGGTGTTCTACGTGCGGGACAACGGGCCCGGGGTCCCCGACGAGATAAGGGACAAGATCTTCCTTCCCTTTCACCGTTTTTCGCAGAGCGGCGAACCTGGGCTGGGCATCGGATTGAGCACTGCCAAGAGGCTGGTGGAACTGGCCGGCGGAAGGATCTGGGTCGACCCGAACCCGACCGGCGGAGCCGTATTCCGCTTTACCCTCCCCCTGGCGCCATCCGGTCTACCTGGTCCCTCGACCACCGTGTACCATCCGAGAAGAAAGGCCCTTTGAGCTGCGCCTCACGAAAACACGTGGACCCGACTCTCCCGGGAATCCCCCATCGTGGCCAGGACTTTCGAGGCCGAAATACATAAAGCCCTGGGGTCGAGATCCTGAACACCATATCGTGATATCACACGCCAAGAATTTGCCGATCAAAGGGCGCTCTTTTGGGATATCTCCATCATCCGCTGGATCTCCCTCTCCAGGACCGGCGGAAGCCCCTCGATCCTCACGTTCAAGAACCCCCTGACGATGGTGGCGGTGGCCTCTTCCTCGCTCAGCCCCCGCGCCATGAGGTATTCGATCTCCTCTTGGGCGATCTTTCCCACTGCCGCCTCGTGGGACATGTCCACGTCGGGCACGGTGGCCTCGAGCTCGGGGACGGCGAGCATCCCTCCCCCCTCTTCCAGTATCAGGCCCCGGCACTCCAGGTGGGCTTTGACCCCTTCCGCCTCCCCCCGCAGGTGCCCACGGGCAACGATCTTACCGCCGAGAGTTATGGCCCGGGAGACGACCTCGGCGCTGCAGCGGGGCGCCGATAAGATCACCCTTGAACCCACGTCCATATCCACCCCTTCCCTGGCCACCAGCACCGAGTTGAAGCGGGCCACTGCCCCCTCCCCCAACAAGCGAGCGGTGGGGTAAAGTTGCAGGGACCTGACGGGCTCCATGACTATGTAGTTGGAGAGGAACACTCCCCCCTCCTCGATCACCACCCCGCTGCGCGGCCTCACGTCCATCCCGGGGACCCAGTTGTGGATCATGGTGAAGGTTATCTTGGCGTTC
>JBBFMI010000160.1:0-5183 GCA_037478635.1 Candidatus Geothermincolales bacterium
GGGCACAGGTCCTGGACATGGAGGACGCCCTGCGCCCCTGCGACGCGACCGTGAGCTCGGCCCTGGGGCGGTGGCGGCTCGGCCGGCTGGGTGCGGCCCCACCCGTTGCTCCCGCCGAGGTGCTCCAGGAGCTGAGCGGGCCGGGGGCCCTCCTGGAGGCGTTCGAGCACTGGTGCCGGGAGGTCGGGATCACGCGGCTGCTCGGCTACCGGGCCCGGTTCGGCGCCGCCCTGGGGGCAAACCCCATCACCTTCTCGGGCCTTTCCGGGGTGGGAGACCTGATTGTGACCTGCATCAGCCGTCATTCCCGCAACCGGGGCTTCGGGGAGAGGCTGGGAAGGGGGGAGCGGGCGGAAGACGTCCTGGGAGGGTCCCGCATGGTGGTGGAGGGGGTCTTCGCCGCCCGCATCGCGGTGGAGATGAGCGCCGAGTTGGGGGTGGAGGTGCCCATCGCGCAGGTAGTCCACCAGGTCATTCAAGGCGAGGTGCACCCGAGGGAGGCGGTGACCCTCCTCATGACCCGCCGCCTTCGGGAGGAGACCGACGAGGAGATCTACCGGGCTTTCCTGTTGGGTCAGCGAGGGCGCTGAGGTAGCCGGCGGCGGCCGGACCATGGCGAAAGTCGAGTCCCGAACCCGAGTCATCCATCTTGCCCGTTTTTTCGGGCAGGCCCCGCGAACAAGGATCGGTTTGAACTAAGGGTCCCATCAGGGAAAAGGCCCGCGAGGAAAAGGTTTCTCATGCTCCCGGGGATTTCGACACGTCGCCCCTTCCACGGCATCAAAAGGACAACTTGCCCTTACCGTTGGCCCGTTATTTCTTTTCTGCCACCTTGTCACCGGTCCCGTAAAGTAACCTGCAAGGAGGGAGGTTTCGCCATGGACTAGGGGCATGACTCGATGGCGATGTTTCCCGTCGAGAGGAGAGAGGGGGATGACGGTCGCCCCGGCGCCTTAAGGCGTGGCCCTTGTCCCATAGCAAGCAAAAAGTTGAACGAGACGGCGTATCACCGCCCTTCCCTTTGCGCCGATTTGTCACCGGCTCAGCTTAGAATCCGTCCGGGAGGAAAGAGATGAGGAGGATCGTGCGCGCCCTGGTCATCGTAGCCATCCTTTTCATCGCTTCCGAGCTGGGGGTGACCTTGCTGGTGGAGACGAGGATGAGAATGATCTTCCGGGACGGCACGGGCCACGAGGGCAGGTTCCACCTCAACTCCTTTCCCACGGTCCTCTCCCTCGCGAAAGGCTGGTGGAGGGAGGCCCAGTGGTCATGGGAGGGAGAGACCAGCGGGGAAGGGGAGACGGCGGACGGATGGAGGGGCGAGATCGTCCTGGGTTACGGAGGCAGGTTACGCATGAGGGATTTCAGGTGGGGATTGGAGGAAGCGGTCTATGGCCGTCTTCCGGTGAAGGGCGAATTGGGAAAGGTGGAGCTCACCACCTCCATAGATTTGGGGAGCCTTCTCCTTTCCCTGCCCGGTACAGGCCCTATCACCGGAACTTCCGGCGCGTCAGGGTCGGACGCAGACGTAGAGTGCACGGTGGAGGGGGGAGCCCTGGCGGTTTACACAGCCAGTGTCGACCTGGACTCGAAAGCGGCGGCAACCGATAACCTCCACCACAACCTGAGACTTCTTTGCCGCTTCAGGCCGGACCCCCCGCCGCTGGGGCGCAGCTTAACGGGGGCGAGAAGGGCCGGGGATGAATTGATTCTGAGCTGGGAACCATCCCTATAAAGCGAAAACGGAGGCGCCTTAAAGGCGTGGTTAACGGAGGTTGAGGCTAGGAGGGATTGAAGCAAAGGTTGAGGTTCGAAGGGTAAATCTGAGGTAAATTGTTGGATTTTTTTGGCAAAAATTTTCCGCTTGGACCTTGACAGACAAGATTTTGTATTTTAAAAAGATAATAAAACACAATATATTGTATTGGAGCTGAGAAGATGAGATGTCCTTTCTGTGGGGCCCCCGACACGAAAGTCGTCGACTCGAGGTCGACTGATGGGGGGCTGGTGATCAGGAGGCGCAGGAAGTGCACTTCCTGCGGCAAGAGGTTCACCACCTTCGAGAGGTTCGAGCAGTACCCGGTGGCGGTCATAAAGAGGAGCGGCGACAAGGAGCCCTTCCGCCGGGAGAAGATCCTGGCCGGCCTCAAGAAGGCCTTCGAAAAACGGCCCATAACCACGCAGGAGATCGAGGAGCTGGTCTCCGAGATAGAGTCGGAGCTGAGGGAGAGGGGCGAAAAGGAGGTCCACTCGAGCATCATAGGGATGTTGGTTCTGAAGAAGCTCAAGGACATCGACGAGGTGGCCTACCTCCGGTTCGCCTCCGTGTACAAGGACTTCAAAGACATCACCGAGTTCCAGTTGGAGCTCGGTCAACTGCTCGAGAAGAAGGAGAGAAAGGAAAAGGAGGAAGAGGGGATATAAAGGGGGATCGCCATGGCAGAGGAAGCCTTGGAGAGGAAGGAGGACGAGGCTCGCGAGACGGGGGAGTCGAGCCGGGAGTCGAGCCAGAAAAAGGGTGAGAACCCCCGGAAGATATGGGTGCTCAAGCGTCGGGAAACGGCGGAGGACGCAACCGACATAGCCTTATTGGTCAGCACCTCTTCTAAGGAGGAGATAAACGTCTGGGATAAGGAGAAGATCGTAAGGTCCCTTATCCTGGAGGCCAACGCCCCCGAGGAGCTGGCCCGGGAGATAGCCGACCGGGTGGAGGAGAGGATCGTCCGGAGCAACCTGACCACCGTCACCACCTCCATCATCCGGGAGCTGGTGGACTTGGAACTCTTGGAGAGGGGTCTGGGCACCATGCACCAGAAGCACTCTCACCTGGGCCTCCCCATGTATGACGTGGAACAGATCATCACCAACCCCAACAAGGAGAACAGCAACACCACCCACAACCCCGAATCCATAAACCTCACCCTGGCCGAGGCCATCCTCAAGGAGTTCGCCCTGCGGAAGGTCTTCTCCGAGGATGTGGCCCGGGCGCACATGGTGGGCGATATACACCTCCACGACCTTGGCTTCATAATCCGTCCCTATTCTTATGCCGGCGACACCGTGGTCCACTGGAGGCTGACCGGTTCCCCCGTTTCCTTCACCTCCACCATGGAGCAGCTCTATCACCTGTTCCCCGGGGAGACCCTCCCCGAGCCGGGCGTTAGGGTGAAATACCCGGAGAACCTGGAGATCCTGGACCGGGATGGCTGGACCAGGGTCAGGCGCCTCGTCAAGAAGGATCGCCTGGGCAAGCAGATGGTCTTCATCGCCCTGGAGGATGGCCACAGCACGCTGGTCACCTGGGACCACCCGGTGATCACCACCGCTGGCATCAAGCCCGCCGCGGAGGTGGCGGTGGGGGATGAGCTGGAGGCGGTGGACACGACCCAGCTCCCATCCCTCGACCTCACTCGCATGTTGGGGGTTTGCGGTTCTTCCTTCAGGTTGAGGTTCAGCTCCCTCGACCTGCTCCTCGCCCACCAGCGGGTGGAGGAGTTGGTGGCGGGAGGCGCATCTACCGCGAGGGCCGGGTCCTACCGTAGACCCCGTCGTTCCCTTTCGCCCCATGGTTGTGCCATGGCCAGGAGGGTGGTCATGGTCCAACCGGTCGAGGTACTGGACGTCTACATCTACGACGTGACCACCGAGACCGGGACCCTGGTGGCCGACGGCATCTACAGCCATAACTGCGGTGGACACAGCCTGGACTACATCAAGAAGTACGGCCTTTCCCTGCCCAACATCACCTCGACCTCCAGGCCCGCCAAGCATCCCGAGGTACTCATAGGTCACATGGTCAAGATGGCCTCGACCCTTCAGTCCCACTACGCGGGGGCCATCGGCTGGGAGGCGGTGAACATGTTCTTCGCCCCTTACCTGGTGGGCCTGGAATACTCCCGCATCAAGCAGTTGGCCCAGATGCTGATCTACGAGTTCAACCAGCTGGCCGGGGCCCGGGGGAGCCAGGTGGTGTTCACCGATTTCAACCTCTACTGGAACATCCCCCGTCACTTCCGCAACACCCCGGCCATCGGTCCTGGCGGCGTCTATACCGGCAAGACCTACGGCGATTACGAGAAGGAGGCGCAGACCTTCCTGTGGGCCCTGTTCGAGGTCTACCTCGAGGGAGACGCCATGGGCAAGACCTTCGTTTTCCCCAAGCCCCTCCTCCACATTAACGAGGACTTCTTCAAGACCCCCGGCCACGAGGAGTTCCTGGACCTAGCCTGCCGGGTGGCCTCGAAGCAGGGCATCACCTATTTCGTCTTCGACCGGGGTGACGAGGTGACCGTCTCCCAGTGCTGCAGGCTCAAGCTGAGGCTGAAGGAGAAGGACCTGGAGGAGGCCATGACCCCGGAGAAGATGCGCTTCAGCGCCCTCCAGAACATCACCATAAACCTACCGCGCATCGCCTACAAGGCTAACGGCTCCGACGAGATCCTCTTCCACGAGCTGGAGAAGGCGATGGAGCTGGTGGTCAAGGCGCACCTCCAGAAGAGGGATTTCATAGCCGACCTGCTGAGGTTGGGGGTGAACGGCCCGCTTTCCCTGCTGTGCGACAGCAAGGACGGGGAGCCGTACCTCCGCATGGACAGGCTGACCTACCTGGCGGGCCTCCTGGGGCTCAACGAGATGGTCCAGTATCACACCGGGGAGCAGCTCCACGAGTCGGAGCGGGCGCTTAAGTTCGGGTTGAGGGTGGTTGCCCACCTGAACCTGCTGTGCAAGAAGCTGTCGGAGAGGTACGGCATCAACCTGGTCCTGGAGGAGTCCCCAGCGGAATCCAGCGGCTACCGGCTGGCAAAGCTGGACATGAAGTACTACCCGGAGCAGGCCTCCAAGGTGATCAAGGGCAACCTGGCCAACGGCGAGTACTACTACACCAACAGCGTCCATCTAAACGTGGAGGCCCCCATCGACTACATCGAGAGGGTGAAGAAGCAGAGCCTTTTCCACCCCCTCATCGAGGCAGGGGCGATAATACACATCTGGTTGGGGGAACATGAGCCCGATCCAGCTTCCATCAAGAACTTCGTGATAAAGACCTTCTACAACACCCAGGCCGCCCAGATAGCCTTCTCCCCGGAGTTCACCGTGTGCAACACCTGCCGCACCACCTCCAGGGGATTGCACGACGCGTGCCCCCGCTGTGGAGAGGTGGACGTTTACGGGATCACCAGGAT
>JBBFMI010000161.1:0-5123 GCA_037478635.1 Candidatus Geothermincolales bacterium
GGAGCCGAGCTGGCCCGCCGACTCAAGGAGAGCGAGGAGATAGTCCACGCCATTGCCGCCCACCACGGGGAAGTGGAGCCCCAGACCATAGAGGCGGTGCTGGTCCAGGCAGCCGATGCCATCAGCGCGGCCCGTCCAGGGGCCCGACGGGAAACCCTGGAGAGCTACATAAAGCGCCTGGAGAAGCTGGAGCGCATAGCCGATTCCTTCGAGGGGGTGGAGAGCTCTTATGCCCTCCAGGCGGGACGTGAGATAAGGGTGATGGTGAAATCGGACGTGATAGACGACCTCGGTTGCGTGACCCTATCCAGGGAGATAGCCAAGCAGATAGAGGAGGAGCTGGAATACCCGGGGCAGATCAAGATCACGGTAATAAGGGAGAAGAGGGTGGTGGACTACGCACGCTGACGCCAGGCGTACCCCACAGGACGAACCGGCACGCGTGACCCCGGCCCGACGGCCGGGGTCCTTTTTTCAGCACATTTTCTCCTTCACGCTCGTGCCCGAACCGGACGCTGAACCGATGAGGCCCATGACAAGCGTGGGTCCTCGGCCGGTTCCAGATCCCGGATAGCTCAATCGACCGTCCCCGATGTCAGTCCTTAGCCAAAAAGCCAATTCCCGACCTCAAACGTCAAGTCGAGGTCGCTTTTCCGGCACAGCCCATAAGGCCCCTTGGAATCGATTGGCATTTCCTCATGGTTCTCGTGAGCCCTCGCGAGCCCCGGGGAGATCCCTCATCGTTGTTATAATTGACCCGTGGGGCTTTTAAGGATCTACCCCGAGTCGTGAGCCTGGCAGAAAGAAGAGCCGTGCAACAGAAGGACGATCTGGTCTCTTTCGTGCGCAGCTTGGCCGACTCCCATACCCTGACGGTAGAGGAGGACCTGGGCTTCGGCTTCGTGAAACTACGGGTCACGGAGGCCGAGAGAAGGCAGGCCCTGCAGGACATCAGAAGCGTAGAGGACGTGGTGAAGGAGCTCGTCCGAAATTCCCGGGACGCGGACGCCTCGAGGATATTCATCGCTTTCCAAAAGGAAAAGGGAAGGTGGCGACACGTAACGGTCATCGATGACGGCAGGGGCATCCCCGCCCCCCTACACCGCCGCATATTCGAGGCCAGGGTGACATCGAAGGCCAAAGACGTCGAAAGGGATGTCTTCGGCGTTCACGGGAGGGGGATGGCCCTCTACTCCATTAAACACGTGGCCGATTTGGCGGAACTCGTCAACTCCGAGGAGGGGAGAGGAACGGCGATCCGGGTTAAGCTGGACACCGAGAAAGTCCCCGAAAAGCACGACCAGTCTACCTTTCCCCGAGTCGAAAACACCGACGGGAAGGGTCCGGAGATAACCGGTGGGCCCCACAACGTCCTGCGTCACCTGGTGGAGTTCATCCTGGAGCGTCCTTCCATCCTGGTATATCTGGGCTCCAATTCAGAGGTTTTGTCCACCCTCTACCAGGACTCGATGGATCTGCTCCAAAGAGGAAGGGCTGAGGGTAGGAGGTGGCCCATCTGGGCCGAGCTGGGGAGGTTCAAAGAGGGGCGCAGGCTGCGTGAATATGCCGAACAGAACCTTGGCCTCTGCGTATCCCACCGTAACTGTTTCCGTATCCTGGACGGCGAGGTGCCCCGGCTCAGGAGCGTCAACGAGATGGTGGAAAGAGGCCTCCCTTGCTTGAGCCTCAGGAAGGTTAAGCCCTCGGCCGATGCCGTCCGGACGCGGGAGGAAAACCCGGTGAAGAGGATGGACCGGGAAGCGTTGAGCATGATATTGAGGGGAGTCGACGAGATCCTGCAGGATATATGCTCTCGGTATTTTCTCCAGGTCAAGAACCTGGAGCTCAGGCGCAAGAGGGATCGCCTCATCATCTCGGCAGTGGTGGGAGAGGACGAGGACGGGGTATGAGGCGAGCGGAAGTCCGGGGTGGATCTTTTTTCTTGGTCTTCTGAAAAGCTGGATTTCCAGATTATATTCAGGCCAGGGGGGAGATATATAATAATAAACGTGATAATTAGGGGATAACTCAGGGAGGCAGTCATGCCGCAGAACAGAGGAATCAGGAGGGGAAGTACAAAGATGGAAGTGCTCAAGGTTTCGTCCAAGTCCAATCCCAATTCCGTCGCTGGGGCACTGGCCGGCGTGATCCGCGAGACGGGCAGTGCGGAGATCCAGGTCATCGGGGCAGGAGCCCTCAATCAGGCCATCAAGGCGATCGCCATCGCCCGGGGGTTCGTCGCCCCCAGCGGAATCGACCTGGTATGCATCCCCGCCTTCACGGACATCATCATCGACGGGGAGGAAAGGACCGCTATCAGGCTCTCCGTGGAATCCCGCTGAAACGCCACCGTCTGAAGATGAGGTGAAGGCTATGACGGTTCTCAAGGGAGTTTTTTTTGTCCTGTTGATAATCCTGTTCCCGGTCCTTACCCTGTTCCTGATTCGCCTGACGTTGAAGCTGGGGCGAGGCCTGGACCAGGTGAACACCATGCTGGAAGACGCAAGGCCCAGACTCAACCAGGCCCTGAACGAGCTCTTGAACGGCATGGAAAACGTGAACCAACAGTTGGAACGGATAAACAAGGTTACACTGGACGTAGAAAAGAGCGTATCCCACCTGGAATCCGTGGCGGAAAGCCTGGAGAAGGCATTTTCCTCCCCCCTGGCCAAGGCGGGGGGAATCCTGGGAGGATGGCTTTCCCTCTCGATGGTCATGAAGAGGGTCTTCCGTCGAAGGTGAGGGAAGACGGTGGAGCTGGCGGTCTCAAACGCATCGCTCTTCTCCTTTCCATTGGAAAGCTTTTTCTCCTTGGCCAAGAGGTCGGGGTTCCGCCGCCTGGAGATCATGGTCACCCGAGACCCTGACACCAGGAACCCGCAGGTCCTTAACCGTCTCGCCAGGGAAAACGGCCTGGAGATAGGGAGCGTCCACGCCCCGTTCCTGTGGGCGACCAAGAAGATATGGGGTGATCACCGGGGAAAGATCGAGGGTTCGGTGGAGCTCGCACAGGCGGTGGGGGCACGACTGGTGGTCGCCCACCTGCCCTATATCTGGGACTTAAGATATGCCCGCTGGTTGAACGGGGATTTCGCGGCATATTCCCGCCGATGCCCCCTCATCGTGGCCATAGAGAACGCCATAACACCAAAAGTGGGCATAAAGCTCCGCCTCAACCGGTTCAACCGACCCGAGGACCTGCTCAGGTTCCCCCATCTGGTCTTCGACACCAGCCATTTCGCCATGGCGGGCCACGACATACTCGATATGTGGAACCGCCTGGGAAAGAACGTGGCCCACGTCCATCTGTCCAACAATTTCCTGAGGGGCATGGACGATCACGCCCTTCCCCACGAGGGATACCTGCCCCTGGGGCGTTTTTTGAGAAGGCTCAAAGCCGACGGCTTCAAGGGGTCGGTGGTGTTGGAGCTGAGCCCCACGTCCCTGGAAGCGAGGCTGGGCGAAAAAAGGATCGTCTACAACCTGAAAAGGAGCCTGGAGTTCTGCCTCGAACACCTCGATGGATGAAAAGCGACCGATCGCATGGCCACCCGACCTCGGTTGCCCGGTCGAAAGCGGTGTACGCTTCGCGGGAACTCCGCCCCTGCAGGCACGGGTGTAGGGCCAAACCTGAACCCTGGACTTTTCCCCCTGCACTCAACCCCTGCGTGCGTCGGTGTAGGAAATGGCCGGAAATTTTGCCGACTAACCAAGGGACCTATCATCTTAGCCGCGGGGCCCGCGCCGAAAACGCCACTCAGTCATAGGACCTACCTCGCCAGGCGATAGCCGGTTATGTACATGGGCAACGGGGCAAAGGCGTGTAGCACCGGCATTCTACCTATCTTCGTCAACGGAACCCTTTCTGATCTCGACGGAAAGCCGACGCCGAGGGGACGAACAGCATGACCGCCCTGACGTTATCCTCACGACAGGGGGAGGGCGAACGGACAACGGCTGGCAAGAACCCGAACCGGAGAACCCGAACCGGCTTGCCTGAAACCGAATCATCAACGGGATATCCCCGCCGCGAGCGCACGACGGAAACGGTCCTGGGGAAGAACTGCATTCACGGTAAACCGCTTCGCGCCCGGTTCCCGCCTCGGGAGGAACTCACTTCCAGGGCGCAGGCTTACAATATATTTGGAACGGGAATAAAAGAGCGGAGAAGGGAGATGAGGGAAACGACATCCTCGAGGAGATACCACCTGATAACCTACGGTTGCCAGATGAACCGCCACGACGCCGAACGGGTGGCGGGCTTGCTGGAAACCAGGGGTTGGCGACCCGCCCAGGAGCCCGAGGGGGCGGATGCCGTCATCTTCATCACGTGTTGTGTCAGGCAGAGCGCGGAGGACCGTTTCTACGGCCGTCTTTCCTCCTTGAAGAGGATCAAGCGACCCCACCAAGTCATGGCGGTGGGAGGATGCGTAGCCCAGAAGGAAGGAGAGAAGCTGCTGGAAAGGTTTCCCTTCGTGGACCTGGTCTTCGGCACCGCCCAGTACCCGCGGATCGCGGAACTGCTGGAAGAGGCACGGGAACAGAAGGTGGTGGCCCTGGAGATGGACGGCTTGAGGACCACCATCCTTCCCTCGTCCCGCGACAAGGCTCACCGGGCCTGGATCACCGTAATCGAGGGCTGCGATAACTTCTGCAGCTACTGCATCGTCCCTTACGTGAGGGGGAGAGAAAGGAGCCGCCCGGCGGAGGAGATAGTCCGGGAAGCGGAGGCTTCCGTGGCCCAGGGGGCCCGGGAGATATTTCTCCTGGGGCAGAACGTCAATTCCTATATGAGGCGAGAGACGGGGAGAAGCCGCTTTGCCGAACTTCTTTACACCCTGGCGGAACGGCTGCCGGGGGACGTCTGGATACGCTTCACCACGAACCATCCCAGGGACCTCGACCGCGAGACCGTAAGGGCTCTCGCGGAAATACCGAATCTCTGCAAACACGTGCACCTCCCCCTGCAGGCCGGATCGGACCGGATTCTCGCCGCCATGAACAGGGGCTACACGTCCAAGGAATACATGGAAAAAGTCGCACTCCTGAGGAGTGAAGTGGACGGGGTCTCCATAACCACGGACCTGATGGTCGGTTTCCCGGGCGAGACGGACGAGGATTTC
>JBBFMI010000162.1:0-5119 GCA_037478635.1 Candidatus Geothermincolales bacterium
AAGGCGGGGCGCAGGAGCGTGTACGAGCTCCAGATAACGGATGCCAGGGGCCGGCGGAAGACGTTGAGGATCACGGCTACCCCCCGGTTCGACAGGGAGGGCAATTACCGGGGAGCCTTCGGCGTCTTCACCGATATCACGGAGAAGAAGTTCAGGGAAGAGGAGCTGGAGAACTTCTCTTCCACCGTGGCCCACGACCTGAGCGGGTCCCTGGCCGTGGTGGAGGGATTTTCCCTCGCCGCCGAGAGGGCGGCGGAGGAGGGGGACAGGGAGACGGAGAGGGAGTCCCTCCAGAACTTAAGGGAGGCGGTGAGCAGGATGCAGCGGTTCGTGGAGTCGCTGCTGGAATACGCTAAGGCTGGAAGGCCGGGAGGGAATGCCGAGAGGATAAGGTTGGAGGACATGGTCCGGGAGGTGGAGGACGAACTGCTGCCGGTTCTGAGAGAACGGAACATAAAGCTCCGGACCGTTCCCACCGACCGCGATGCCTGGGTCGACCCGGTGAGGTTGCGCCAGGTCCTCTTGAACCTGGTCAACAATGCCGTGTCGCACATGGGGGATGTCCCCGAACCCGAGGTGGTGGTGGGATCGAGGGTGAGGAAGAACACGATGGTGGTCTACGTGAGGGACAACGGCGTGGGCATCCCCGCTGATCTACAGGAGGGGATATTCGAGCCCTTCAGGAAAGGAGGAAGCGGCGGTTCCGGCCTGGGGCTTGCCATCGTGAAGCGGGCGGTGGAGAGCTGGGGAGGAAGGGTCTGGCTTGACAGCGCCCCGGGAAGGGGGACCACCTTCTTCTTCACCGTGCCCCTGGCCCCGGCCGCGGCTTCCAGCTGAACCCCTTCCCTTCGAAGCCTTCTTTCCCGGGGTGATCTCCCGGAGGCCCCTCTCCCCCTGTGGTTTGGGCCGATACCCGCTTCGAGCGAGCGGGCGATGCGCCCGTTCCCCTTTCAGCCCCTGGGTGGGGCCGATTCGTCAAGCTCCCCATGGGGTCGGGGCCATGGGTTCTCCTGCCGCTCGCCCTCGGGTCACCTTCGTCAAAGCGAGATCCCGTCGATCGTGGTTCCTGAGCTTGGGATTTGCGCGGTTATACCACAAACCCCTCCCGTTTCGACCACCCCACCCTTCCAGGCCCCGGCCGGGTCTACGGCTGATGACCGGCGGGCGAGAGCGTGCTCTGGAAACGGACTCTCGTGACGGGTTCCAGGGGAAAGCGTAAGGAGTATCCGGGAGTCGTGGAATGCCGCACCGTTCCGAGGTACACGGAAAAGATCACTGCGGACATTAGCCGGCGAGAGATGCTTAGACGAGAGGTTTGCCCGGGACCTCTCCCTTCGGCGATAGGCGCGGATGGCGCAAGGAGGATCCTTACATCCATGCCTTCCCGTCCCGGAACGGGCTTTCAAGCTCCCCCGCCCGCCACCGACTTGTTGACCCGTTCAGGCAAGAACGGCAGTCGGGGTTGACGCATAGATCAAAATATTCTATGTTTATAGCATATAGATGCTAATTACATTTAGTAGGTGATCTAGATGTCCGTTACTGCTTGGATAGTGGACGGGTTGGTCCTGGTTTTGCTGGCCATATCCCTGGCGAAGAGCCGGGAGAAAACCGTCGCCGCTTTACGGGTGGCCGTGAACGCCCTGAAGAGGCTGTTGCCGGGGGTGCTGGCGGTCATAGGGATCATCGGCCTGATCCTCGGTTTCGTGCCTCCCAATTGGATCGCCCGCACCATGGGGCAAGAAAGGGGCTTGCTGGGGTTTGTGTTCGCCTCCCTGTTGGGCTCCATTCTCTTCATCCCCGCCATCATCGCCTTCCCCCTGGCCGGGTCCCTCATGGAGATGGGGGCAAGCGTTCTGGCTGTCTCCGCCTTCATCACCACCCTGACCATGATCGGGTTCGTGTTCCTTCCCCTCGAGGTGCGGGAGATGGGGGGCAGGTTCGCCCTGCTGAGAAACGGCCTGAGCTTGCTGGCGGCGCTGCTCGTGGCCTTCCTCATGCACCTGGCGTTGGGGTGACGGGGCTTTCTGGTCTTAGATGTTTGGTCCTTGGCGGTTGTTCGCTTTATCGCAAGAGGAGGTCATATAAATGGGGCCCTCGTCGGACGAGAGAAAGACCCTGGTGAAGAGGTTGCGCGGTCTCCGTTGGGACCTGGTGATCCTTTCGGCCGTGGCGGTGGTCTTCCCCGCGCTTTACGCGGTGGACGGCGAGAAGGGGTCAAAGGCGGTGGACGTGGCCTGGAGGTATCTCCAGGAGATGGCGTTCATCTTCCCGGCCGTCCTCCTGCTCATGGGGCTCTTCGCGGTCTGGGTCAGGAGGGAGACGGTGGTACGGTTCCTGGGCGAGGGCTCCGGCCTTCCCGGCATGTTGCTTTCCGTGTTGCTGGGGATGCTTCCCACCGGGCCGTTGTACGTGGCCTTCCCGTTGGCGGCCATGCTCCTCCAAAAGGGCGCCAGGGCGGCGAACGTGATCCTTTTCCTTTCCTCGTGGGCCTGCATAAAACTGCCCTTGGAGTTGGTGGAGATCCAGTTCCTGGGTTGGAAGTTCGCGCTGCTGCGGTTGGGCTTCACGGTGTCGGTGCTCCTCCCCATGGCGTGGGCGGCGGAGAGGCTCATGTCTCCGTCGCGGGAAAAGGCAGGGTAGGGCGGCGAAGGGGCGTCGGGATGACCCCGTGAGCCGGGGCCGCGGCGGAAAGTGGTGGTCAGGGGGCGAGAGCCTCTCCTGGAAATACCGGCTTACCGGTCGATTACCAGGTTATGCCAGCATATCCCCACGTCGCTTGGGCCCTGCCTTTAGGGCAACCTTCGAGGATCATCGTCCGCGTCTCGTTTCGCCCGTACGTGGACCTGGCCCTGCTTCCCTCTGCCTGGCGGGCGGATAGGCGATGCCTTGCTCAATCCCGCACGGGGTCTGAGGTTTTTCCGAGGGGTTCTCCCGCGCTCGTTTCTTCGTGCCATGGCCTCGACCGGTAGGCTGCAGGCCACGAACGATGCCAGTGCGGCCCAAGGCTTTCGGGCCCGGAGGTTTCGTCCTTGACCCGGAAGCCCTGGGGTTCAGCGCCCGGCGAGTGAAGGGCTCCTTATCCGGGCATGGAAGTCGCGGGGGTGGATTCCGCCCTCCTGTGGTCCAGGATGAATTTGGCAGCAGCCGGAAGGCCCGTTCCGCGAGGGCCTTGCGGCTCAACTCCCGTCCCCGAAGGAGATCTCCGCCAGCAGCGCCGCTCCAAGGGAACCCGCTTCCTCTCCCAGGGCGCTCAGGAGGATCTTGGCCTCCTTCCTGCTTATGGCGATGGCGTTTTCCTCGATGGCGGAACGCATGGGGCCTTCCAGGAAGGAAAACGCCCCCAGCAATCCCCCGGAGAGGGTGACGGCCTGCGGGTTGAAGATGTTGATCAGGCTGGCGATGCCCACTCCCAGGTAATGCCCCGCCTCCCCGAGCAGGGATAGGGCGACTTCATCCCCCGCCCGGGCGTGTTCCGCGATCCGCGAGGCGGGGAAGGGTCCAAGGTTTCTCCGGTATTCCTCGAGCATGGGGGAGGTCGTACCCCCTTCCGCCAGCTCGCCGACCCTCCTGGCCAGGGCCACGCCGGAGGCCATGGCCTCGAGGCAGCCCCTTGCCCCGCAGTTGCAGGTTGGCCCGTCGGCCTTGATGATCATGTGTCCGAACTCGGCGGCCGCACCCCGGGAACCATGGAAGATCATGCCATCTATGACGATACCGCCGCCGATGCCGGTGCCGAGGGTGAGATGGATGACGTGTTTCATGCCTTTAGCCGCGCCGATCCTGGCCTCCGCGAGGGCTGCCACGTTGGCGTCGTTATCGAGGGCGACGGGAAGGCCGAAATGGTTTACCAGGATTTCCCTTATCCTTAAGTCCTTGAAGGGCAGGTTCGGCGCCTCGGTGATGACCCCCTGGTCGAGGTCTATGAAACCGGCTATGCCCAGGCCTATCCCCTTCACCTTTATCCCGTCGGCAGAAGCCGCTTCCAGCAGCCGATGGCAGACGGCAAAGATGCCATCGAGCACGGACTCCGTGCTCCCGGCCTCAGTCTCCCGGCGTTCCCTGGCGACGACCCTCCCCTCCGACCAGAGGATCCCCGCCGTCTTGGTGCCTCCCACGTCCAGCCCGATCACTCCCATGACGCCTCCTTCCTTCCCCTGCCTCGCTCGACTCGCCCCGCGACCACTTTCGCGAAAGCATTGGGCCGTCGGTTCTCCTTACCGTTCGGTAACGGGACAGGGAGAACGGTTTAGTTTATAATAACTTTCGCCGATTGCCCGGATAAGCTCGGGATGACGAGGGGACCGAGGCGCCCGCCGGTCACCTGGAAGGGACAGGGAACGTGGACCATATGGATCAGCGATCGAGGAAGATGAAAAACCCTCCCATTATTTCCCAACCTTTGCCCCCCAGGGCCGAAATCGTGGTGGTGGGAGCAGGGGTCATCGGGTGCGCGATAGCCAGGGAACTGACCCGTTACACGCCCGACGTCCTGGTCCTTGACAAGGAGAACGACGTGGCCTGCGGTGCCAGCAAGGCCAACAACGCCGAGATCCACTCCGGCATAGGGGAGGACCCGGGGACCTTGAAACAGAAGCTCAACGTCCGCGGGAACCAGATGTACGAGGACTTCGTCCGGGGGCTCGGCGTGGAGTTCAAGCGCCAGGGGTTGCTCATCGTGATAACCCCTCGCTCCGCTCCCCGGGAGATTCTGGAGCGGATGAGCGAGGAGGAGAGGATCAGGTTCTTCACCGAGGTCATCCCCAGGGGCATCGTCAACTTCGGCGAGAAGGCGGGCATCAAGGGACTGAAGATCCTGAGCCGCGAAGAGGTGTTCCAAAGGGAGCCCCACGTGACCCGGGAAGCCCTGGCGGGGGTGTTCGATCCCAACTACGGCATGGTCTGTCCTTACAAGCTCACCATAGCCCTGGCCGAGCACGCGGTTCTCAACGGGGCAAGGGTCTGCCTCAACACGGAGGTGACCGGGTTCCGGGTGGAGGACGGACGGGTTAGGGCGGTGATCACCGACCGGGGGGAGGTGGAGACCTCCCTGGTGATCAACGCCGCCGGCGTTTTCGCGGACGAGGTGGCGGACATGGCCGGGGCGGGCGGGTTCAAG
>JBBFMI010000163.1:0-5113 GCA_037478635.1 Candidatus Geothermincolales bacterium
GGGAGACGCGAGGCTTACTTTGCCTGCGGGAGGTGATCTGCCTTGCTACCTACCGAGGAGGCGTTGAAGGCGGCTGAGCACCTGAGGAGGCTGTTCGAGGGCAGGGACGGTTTCCCTCCCCGGGCGGCGGTGGTCCTGGGAAGCGGCCTCTCTACTGCCTGCCCCCGCCTGGACGGGGAGTGCGAGGTGCCCTTCGGCGAGGTACCGGGCTGGCCGGAAAGCTCGGTGCCCGGGCATCGGGGATGCCTCCGCCTGGGTTCCTGGAAGGGCAAAGGTGTCCTGTTGCAGCTGGGGAGGCTCCATTACTACGAGGGCCATGCCATGTCGACCGTGACCCTCCCGGTCCAGGTGATGCACCTCCTGGGGGTCGAGCGTGTCCTCTTGACCAACGCGGCGGGAGGGCTCAATCCTCTGTACCTGCAGGGCTCCCTGATGCTGGTCCGGGACCACATAAACCTGATGGGGGAGAACCCCCTGCGTGGGGTTAGGGATGACTCGGGGAGGCCGGTGTTCCTCGACCTGTCCACCCTGTACCGGGAGGACGTGGGGGACAGGCTGGTGCAGTTCGCCTCCTCCGTGGGTGTGGAGTTGAACGAGGGGGTCCTGGTGGCCATGGCGGGCCCCACCTACGAGACCCCGGCCGAACTGCGCTTCCTGAGGGTGGTGGGCGGGGACGCGGTCAGCATGAGCCTGGTGCCGGAGGCCATCGTGGCCCATTACCTGGGCATGGCGGTGACCGGCATCAGCGTCATCACCAACGTGTGGGACCTCCGCCGTCCGCTTCCCCTTTCCCACCGGGAGGTGCTGGAGGCGGCAGGAAGGGCCAGCGATCCCCTGAGGGGGCTCATCGAGGCCTGGTTAGACATGGAGGTTTGAGCCACCCGGGATGCGAGTCCCCGGGATGTTCCAGGGATGAACCCGCAGCAAAGTGGGTAAAGGACAATCTCCGCGCCGAAGCCGTCCCAGGTGGGGGTTTCCAAGGCCGAACCGGAGTGGATGTCTCGTAATGTACCGGGCGAGGTTGGTGGAGCACTTTGGCTTTCGGCCTGGATCTTCAAGGTTCTTGAATTCACCGGTTTCGGACCGGCGAGGGGTCGCAAAACGCCTGGCCTCATGTGCCGGCGCGGGGCGTTCACCGGGGTCGGACGCCGAAGTCCTCGGTCTTGGACCCCTCTCCTCAAAAGGGCCGGCTTTTCAAAAGGGCCGGAAGAGTCCCGGAAGACGGTGCCGGCCGGGTTTCCCGCGTGTATGAGGGAGCGCCGCTTGATCGTCTAGAGAAAAGGACCCCACCTCCGGGTTTCCCGCGATTATTCGGGAGCGCCGCTGTTTTCGAACTGCGGGCGATCCCGGGATGGACCGGGGCGCTTTCCGCCTAATCCATGGGCCGGGCTCTCGGGCCTTCCCGGCATCACCGGACCGGCCTAATCCTCGCTTCAGTCGTTCACCGGCCTGAAGCGTATCCCCTTTACCAGGTCGATGCGGGTCACCACCCCCACCACTTTCCCTTCCCGGTCGGTGACCACCAGGAGTCGGCTATGGTCGGAGAAAGATTTCATGATCGCCTTCTGGACAGACATATCCGGGCCTACGGTGGGGGGAGGGCTCTGCATGATGTCGCCCACCTTCTCGTACCTCCGGCTGGCCGGGTCACGCCGGGCGAATATGGAGACCAGGTCCGAATCCCGCACCAGGCCCACCGGTGGTCGAGAACCGGGAATCCGTGGCATTTTCTCTCCTGGAACAACTTCACCAGCGACTCGAGGTCGTCGTCTTCCCTGACGCATACCGGGTCAGGCGTCATGACTTCCGCCACGCTTCCTTCCAGATAAAGTTCCACGCTCTCTCCCATCGCGCTTCCCTTTCATGCCGAGTGGGCGGATTCAGGACTACTACAAGCCTCCCCCGCTTTTATTATGGCAAGTCTCGTGAAAGGCGGTCCAATGATCTGGAACAACAGGGTGGTGGCGGCGATGATGCTGATGGCCGTGGTGCCCAGTTCCACCCCCTGCGGGCCGAATTTGCCGCCCCCCAGCTCGATCACCGTCTGGATGGAAAGGCCTATGGCCACGCCGGCCTGGGAGAACAAGCAGAGGCCGAGGTATCTCCTCACGTTCTCCGGCGCCGAGGATATCCATCCTCCCAGGGAGGCGCCAGCCTGCTTCCCCAGGGAGCGGAATACTATGTAGAGGACGCCCACCACCCCCAGGCTGGCCAGCTTGCCCGCCTGGAGCTGAGAGCCCACGAAGACGAAGAAGATCACGAACAGGGGCTGGGTTACCCCCCGCATTATCTCGAAGACGTCCTCCCGCCTCCAGGGCGAAAGGTTGACCACCGCCATACCCATGGCCATGTTGGCGAGGATGAGGGAAAGGCCCAAGGCGTTGGCGATCCCGGTCACCAGGACGATGAAGCCCAGAGTGAGGACCAGGAGTCCCCTTCTCGCCGTGTACTTCCTGACCAGGGCGAGGAACAATAGACCGACCGTTGCTCCCAGGGCCAAGGCGCCTATTATCTCCAGAAAAGGTCGAAGTATCGCCTCTGCCACTTTCACTTCCCCTCCCTTGAGGAGGATCTTCACTAAGAGGATGGCGAAAGAGTAGATGGCGATGGCGATCCCGTCGTCGATCCCCACCACCGCGAAGACGGTGGTGGTCAAGGGTCCGGAGGCCTGGTATTCCCGCAGGACGTCGACGGTGGCCGCGGGGGCGGTGGCAGAGGCGAGTGCGCCTAAGACGAGGGCAAGAGTTATGTTCCTCGTGTATATGTAAATGGCGATGGTGGTGAGCAGGGTGGCTACCAGGGACTCCAGGATGGAGATCCACAGGATTGCCCTGCCCAGGTGGCGTAGCTTGCGGAAGGCCAGTTCGCCTCCAATGTCGAAGCCTATGCAGGCGAGAGCCAGGTAACTGAACGGTACGAGGGTGGAGAAATTGTGGTCGTGGAATATCCCCAGCAGGGATTTTCCCATCACTATCCCCACGAGGATGTACCCGACCACCATGGGGACCTTGATGCGACGACATAGCAGCCCGGCGCCCCATCCGAGCAGGAGGGCGAGGCCCACCATGGCCATGAGGAAATGAGGGTTTTGGGGTGCCAGGTCCTTTAGCATTTTCTCCTCCCGGGGGACAGGGTATGACCTGATCCCTGTATGCTTGTCGGAACGTTAAAGAAATGGATTGTCGCGCCGGCCTTGCTTCCCTTGCAGGCGCGTATTGACTCACAATGCATATGAGCGTTGCTCGATTCCTTATGTCCCCATATTAACACATGGCGATGTTACCGACAAAGTAGCACCTTTCGTCGCATTGCTTGCCTGCCGGATTTCCTTGGGATTTTATCCTGTGGCGCAAGAGGCGCCGCTTTTTTACGTTGAAATGCTTGGATTGCTGGGTATGCCTGAAACTGACCCTCCAGGTTCTCGTCCTGTCCATTAGACTATTTCCCCAGAAGGTCTAAAGGGGCGATATCGTGGTTTGGGCATTTCTTTCGAAGTTTATCAAAATCTTAACCCCCTTTTAATGAGCGCTTAACCGTGGGAATGGATCTTAGGCTCGGCGCTTTTCTTGAAACCGGGTGGCCAGCGCCCTTTGCGGGCTGGCTTGCCTGCCATGGGAGGTGATCAGGTTGTCGTTGGAAAGCCCTACCAAAGGCCCTCGTCCTTTCCCCGGGAGGCGGGGTTCCAAGGGCAAGAACGGGTTCCCGTACAGGAAGCGGTCGATCCGACGGGCGCCCTTCGCATTACTTGCGGTGGTCATCCTGGGCCTGGCGTTATCTTCCTGCGGGGGCGAAGAGAAGGGCAGCCCTTCCACTGCCGGGGAGGTCAAGCTGCCGCCGGGAATAACCGAGGAGAGCCTGACTTCTACGACGAACGTGGATGGGAAATTGTCCCAATCCGATAACGGGACGTCTTCAGCTGGATCCCAGGCCCAGGCGGAGCCCCTCCTGGTCCTCGCCCTGGAGGGATTGGAGGCAAGGGTGATCAAGGTGACCCGCAGGACGGACAACCAGGTGGCAGTGAGCGGAAACGAACGCTCGGTGGAGGGTGATTTCCTGGAGATCGAGCTTTCCCTGAAGAACGCCAGTGCCGGGGTGCTGGACCTCTCGGAGTTCTCCTTCAGGCTCCGCTCCGACGGGATAACGGCGTCCTCCTACGACGATTATTACGGACAGGAAGGGAGATTCGGCCTCTACGTGTCAGCCCACACCATTTCCGCGAGCCCGATGGATTATTCCGATCTCGCGAAAGTGAATTACAAGCTCAAGGCCGGAGAGGAGATCGGAGACGTGTTCCTGCTCTTCGACCTGAACCCCACTTCCACGGCCGTGAACCAGGCGGTGAACGCCGACAACACCTACCTTATCGTCCACAAGGTCTCGGGGGAGGGGGCAGGGAAATCGAGCAAGGTCTCCATGTCCGGGCTTTTCTGACCGCTATCGAGTCGTTGCACCGTTGAGGGTCCCCGGGAGGTGATGGACTTGAGGGATATCTCGAGGGGATTGAAGAGCTTCGCCAGGAGACCCCTTGCCAGCCTGCTCCTGGTTTTCCTGCTTGCCGTCTGCCTGACCTTCGCCCTTACCATGCTGGCGGTGCGCATGTCGGCGGAGGACAGGCTGGAAGAGGTGAAGAGCAGGGTGGGCAACTACGGTGAGCTGAGGGTGAGCTCCTCCTATCGCATGCAGGTGTTCGAGGAGGAAAGGGCCAAGAGCCAGGCCCAGAGGTCACGAGAAGCCCGCACCATGGGCGAGGAGGAGATGCAGGCGGAGAGGACGCGTTTCCTGGTCCCGGAGGATATAGCGGATTCCTTCTCCGCCCTTCCCGAGGTCTCCGCCTACGACAAGGTGATCACCGCGCAGATAAAGTTTCCAGAGCTTACCAACAGCGAGATTATGAGCCTGGAAGCCCTGAGGCGCGGCATTCAGGCCCAGTCTTACGCGAATTACTTCCTGGTGGAGGGCAATACCGACGGCGCCTCGGCGGCCGACTTCGCCGGCGGCTACAAGAGGCTGGTGGAGGGGAGTTTCTTCACCTACGCCGATCACCTGAACTCGAACCCGGTGGCGATGGTGGAGAAGAGCGTGGCGGAGGAGAACGGCCTCGGCCTGGGCGACG
>JBBFMI010000164.1:0-3652 GCA_037478635.1 Candidatus Geothermincolales bacterium
GAGGCCCTCCGGCAAGGGCAGGGGAATGCCTCCCGCCCGGGCCAGGGCGGTGGACAGGAGCAGGAACTCGATGGGGTGCTCCGCCGCCACCACCGCCCGTTCTCCTTTCTTTAGGTCCCACTTCCGGACCAGCGCCTCGGCCATCCGTGCCGCCACCCCCGATAGGCGAGGAGCGTCCGCCTCCCCCCTCTCCAGTCCCGGGAATCCCGGGCGGGGCAGGAAGCGCAGCCACGACCCTCTTCGGAAGCGGCCGAGGCTTTCCCAGATATTGGCAATGGTCGGGCCTCCGGGGCTCGCAACCCTGAAAACCCTGAACTTGCCTGGCATCCCGATCATCCACCTTCCTCCGGCGCTCCCCCGCGTGCCGGACCTTTCTCGAACGGACCCGCCGGCATCTCGACCGACAGCTGCAATTCTCCCCGCCCGCCACCTCCCCGTCAAGAAAGGCCCCGGTCCAAGGAAAGGCCTCGGTCCCAGGAGACCGGCCGGCAAATTGTTGGTTCCCCCGATAGGTGGGATAATACTGGCAATCCGCCTTTGACGACGGGCGGCATCCGGAAGGTCTCGGCGAGGAAGGGAGGGAGGAAGATGGCATCAATGCTCGACGGGATCAGGGTGATAGATTTCACCACCACCGTGGCCGGCCCCGGCTGCACCTTCTTCCTGGCGGACATGGGGGCCGAGGTCATCAAGGTGGAAAGGCCGGGCATCGGCGACGAGGCGAGGATATTCCCCCCGTACAAGGAAGGGGTCTCGGCTTCCTTCGTCACCCTGAACCGGGGAAAGAGGGGCATAGTCCTGGACCTCAAGAACCCCAGGGCGGTAGGGCTCTTCAAGGAACTGGTGGCCGTGTCCGACGTGCTGGTGGAGAACTTCCGCCCCGGGGTGATGAAAAGGCTGGGGCTGGACTACGATACCCTCAGGGAGATCAACCCCCGGTTGGTGATGTGCTCCATCTCGGGCTACGGGCAATACGGACCCCTGTCCGACCTCCCCGCCTACGACGCCGTCATCCAGGCCATGTGCGGGCTCATGAGCACCACCGGCTATCCCGACCTGCCGCCGGTGCGCACCGGCACCCTCATAGTGGACATATCCACCGCCTTTTTCGCCGCCTTCGCCATATGCGCCGCCCTCTTCCGGCGGGAGAGGACCGGCGAGGGCGACCACCTGGACATCTCCATGTACGACGTGGGGGTCAACCTGCTGGAGGCGAAATTCGTGGACTACACCGTCACCGGCAACGTCCCCCAGCGGACGGGCAACCGGTATCCCTACATAACCCCCTTCGACACCTTCAGGACCGCCGACGGGTACGTGTTCATCATCTGCGCCGGGGACCAGCCCTTCCACCACCTGTGCCAGGCCATGGGCAGGCCGGAGCTGGCCGAGGACCCGCGGTTCAAGGACCTGTTCTCCCGCAACGCCAACGAGCCGGCGCTCAAGGAGATCATCGAGGAATGGTCCTCCAGGCTCACCACCCAGGAGGTCTGGGAGCTCATGGTCAAACACGGCGTGCCGGGAGGGCCCATCCACGACGTGAGGGAAGTGGTGGAACATCCCCACACGGCCGCCCGCGGCCTGATCGTCGACATCGAGCAGCCCGGAGCGGGGACCATAACCACCTTCGGACCGCCGGTGAAGTCCCGCCAGGCGGAGATCAAGCCCAGGGGGCCGGCCCCCGCCCTCGGCCAGGATAACCGCTGGTTCCTCGAGGAACTGCTGGGAAAGAGCCCGGCCGAGGTGGAGGAGATACTCTCTTCCGGGGCCATGGGCCCGGTGTCCTGAGGGAGGAGAGACCACGGGTGGTGGCCGGGGGAGAGGCCCTGGAGTAGAGGACCCGGGAGAGCCGCGGCCCGCCTGAACGTCCGAAGACTTCCCGGGGGCCCGACGGATAAGCCGTAGTGGAAAGCACAGGCCACCGGCGCCCGGATCCTCATGAGCTCCCGCGAAGGGAGCCCGATGGGCCGCTTTCTTCCCTGTCTCCGCTCTCAGGATCGCTTACCGGAAACGATGGTGATCTCGGCGTCCTGGACCACGATGACGCCGTCCTGGACCAGCTCCTCCACCGCCGGAAGGATCTCTCTCACCTTCTCCTAGCTCTCCAGCACCTGCACCACCACGGGGAGGTCCTCCGAGAGCCTGAGCACCGACGCCAGGTGGATGTGGCCCCCCTGGCCGAATCCCTCGATTCCCTTCATCACCGTGGCCCCCCTGGCCCCCATGCGGTGAAGGGTCTCCACCAGCACGCGGTAAAGGGGCTTGTGGCCGTGCTTATCAGCCTCGCCCAGGTAAATGCTCAACAGCTTCCCCTTGAAACTCTCGCGCAACCGGGGTCCACCTCCTCCCAGTAACACCCTCCGAGGACTCTGGCAAGAATATCCATCAAGGCCAGTATACGTTGGTTCCCCTGGCGAACCAGGGAAATATACCACCAAATATTGGAAAATATGCCCGTCAAGACCAAGTGAACCTGGCCAGCACGTGACCCAGAAAAGCGGCCCCCAGGCATCCTACGAGGTGCGCGGTCACGTTGATGAAAGCGTAAAGGAACATCCCTTCCCTCACGAGGGAGAGGGTCTCGTAACTGAAAGTGGAAAAGGTGGTGAACGCCCCCAGGAGACCTGTGGCGAAGAACAGCCTCCACTCGGGGCTCCAGGAAAATATATCCAGGGCCATGGTGAGGAAGAGTCCTATGGCGAAGGAACCCGCGAGGTTCACCGCCAGCGTCCCCCAGGGAAAGTCCCCCGTCGTCCTCTCGCTCACCAGTCCGCTTAGCCAGTATCTGAGCATCGCGCCCAGGCATCCACCCAGTGCCACGATGAGGTACTTCTTCATCTTCCGCTCCCGATTCCTGCCATATTCCTTCGTTTCCTGCTGCCACGAGGTCTTGCCCTGCTAAACCACGGTGACCGTACCGTCCGATGACCCTTCCTGGCCCCTGCCCTCCAGCCCTTCCAGCCGCCGGAGCATGGCCTCCAGGAAGGAGACCGCCCCGTCCAACCGGGCTATCCTGTCCCTGACCTCGTCCTCGCTCCTCTCCCTTTCCTCGGTCGCCCTGCGCACCGCTTCCTCCACCATCCCTATGGTCTTCTCCACCACCTCCATCACCCTCAGCCTCAACGCGTTGAAACCCTCCTGCATCCCGAGATAAAGATCATGCCTCACCCTTCCGCGATGCGGTCGAAGAGGACCATGATCTCCCTTTCCCACTTCCTCTTCGCGAAGCGCCGGGGGATATAACCGGGAAGCAGCCTGACGAGGGCCCCCACGAACATCTCCAGGTCCGTGGCGTGCTCTCCCAGCTTGAACCGGAACTCGCCCTCCCTCGCCAGCTCCACCTCCAACCTTATGGTGGGAAGTTCCAGTTCGAAGGTCTCCCCGATGTGCGGGAAAGGGGATCCCACCCCGGGCGTGTCGACCATGCACAGGCGGTCGGAGAGTAAATCCGCGGTGCTGCAGAAATACGACCCTCGACGCCCCGAGCTCGTCGCCAGGATCTCCCTTCTCCGTCACGTACCTGTAATTATCTTCCAGATGCTCCTCCCCAGCGACCCCGTCCTCGAACAACACCCGCAACCCCGGCTCGCCGAAGCGGATGAGCGTGTTCACCGACGTCAACGGAACGACGGAGGTGGGAAGCGATTCCACG
>JBBFMI010000164.1:3662-5035 GCA_037478635.1 Candidatus Geothermincolales bacterium
CCAGCATGGCGTTGACCACGGTTGACTTCCCCCTCTTGAACTGGTCCATCACCACGAGGTGAAAGTTGTCACCGGAGAGTTTCTCCCTGACCGAGGCGATGCCTTCCCGGAAAGTACCAGATAACTGGCTGGGCACCCTTCTAACCCTTTCAAGAATTCGTTCATCTCGGCCAGCACATCGCCATAAGTCCTCATCATCCGCCTCCTCAAAAACAAAGCCTCTACTCGCGAGGAGTAGAGGCTATCATCCCGGACCGGGAATTAGGCGAGCCTCATCGCCGTTTCTCATACAAGTGTACCAACATGTCCAGGAAGGCTCAACGGGGACGCCAAGGAGCGGACGCCCGGTGGAGGGCCGGCCTGGACTTCCACGGGAAGGGCGCTCCACGAGGGGACCGGGACAGGGTGGGAGTGGGGTTACGGCCTCCTCAACGGAGCAAAATTATCGTGACCTCATCCCCCGCCTCCAACCTCCCCACATCTTCGGGAAGCACGGCCAGGGCGTTGCCGAGCACCATGGACTTGAGGATGCCGCTTCCCTGGGGACCGGTGACCCGGGCATGGTACCTCCCGTCCCTCCATTCCGCCACCACCCTGATGAGCTCGGTCCGCCCCTTCTTCCTGCCCACCGGCGTGTCCAGGACCGCCGTGACGGTGGGGCGGAATATGTCGCGCCTGCCCATCATCTTGAGTAGGGCAGGCCTCACGAACATCTCGAAGGACACCATGACCGACACGGGGTTCCCGGGCAGGCCGAAAAGCGGCTTCCCCTGGACCTTCCCGAAGGCCTGGGGCTTCCCGGGCCGCATGGCCACCTTCCAGAAATCCATCTCCCCCAGGCGCTTCAGCACGTCTTTCACCATGTCGTAATCCCCCACCGACACGCCGCCGCTGGTGATGAAGGCGTCGACCCTTTCCACGTTCTCCGTGATCACCCGTTCCAGCCCCGCCGCGTCGTCGCGCACCGGCCCCAACCGGAGGGGCACCGCGTCCGCCTCCAGCACCAGGCCGTAGAGGGAGAAGCTGTTGGAATCCCTTATCTTCCCGGGCCTCAGCTCCTCCCCGGGCTCGAGGAGCTCGTCCCCGGTGGAAATTATTCCCACCACCGCCTTGCGGTGGCACGGAACCTCGGCGTAGCCCAGGCTGGCGAGCATCCCCATCTCCGCCGGCCCGATCCTCGTCCCCCGGAGGAGCACCGTCTCCCCCTCCTTCACGTCCTCCCCGGCCCTCCTCACGTTCTCGCCGGCGGAAACGGGCTCGAGGACCAGCACTTCGCCCTCGGCCGAACGGGTGTTCTCCACCGGGACCACCGCGTCAGCGCCCGGGGGCATGGGCGCCCCGGTCATAATCCTCACCGCCTCCCCGGGCCCCAC
>JBBFMI010000165.1:0-5033 GCA_037478635.1 Candidatus Geothermincolales bacterium
GATAATCCTTGAGTATCTACTCACACCCTCCTTGTTCGCTCTCGGGCAGTTCCCCGGAACTTAAGAGGGCAATAGGACACGGGGGTGACCGGGGCCTCTGTGCTTGACGCGGCTTCTCATCCGGCCGTCGATCCAAGCCTGCAGGCCTCGGGATTACTCCGCCGACCAAGGTGATACTCATCGATGATCGATTCGGACCTGCTTTGTTCGCTTTCGAAAGGAAGGATGAAGGTTTGACCTAATGGATGCCGTGGATATCGCCACACGGTGGGATTTCTCATCCAGCTGTCAATATGAATCCGAGGCTTGGGGATTCAGTTGCCCACCGTGATGATCACCTGGGAACCGGGGCCCAGCTCGGTGCCCGCCCCCGGGAACTGGCTCACCACTATCCCCTTCAGGGATTCGCTCTTGGGTATGTAGACCACGCGACAGGAGAACCCCTCGGCCTGCAGGACCATTCGGGCCTTGTCCTCCGTCATTCCCACCACGTTGGGAACCACCGCCTTGGGCCTGGCTCCCTTGCTCACGGTGATGTAGACCACCGTTCCCTCCTTCACGGCGGCTCCCCCGATGGGGGATTGGTCCACCACCGTGCCGGCGGGAGATTGGGGAGAATACACGTAGTTCACCGAGACCTTGAGGCCGGCCTCCTGGAGGGCCGCCGTCGCTCCCGCCTCAGTCATCCCCACCACCGCCGGGACCCTCACCAGGGCCCCCTGCTCGGTGTGGATGTCGCAGTATTCCGTGGGCTCCTCTCCCCTCCTGAAGGTCCTGGTCTCGGTGCGGGGACAGTATGGGGTGGCCAGCTTTCCGGATTCGGAGCACACCCTCAGGGTGACCTGTTCGGACGTCTCCTCCGCTTCGGGTTTAGCCTGAGCGAAGTCGGTGGGGGGCACGTCGGCCAGCGCCTTTTCCATGAACTTCCTCCATATCTGGGCGGGAAAAGTGCCGCCGTACACCGTGATGCCGTGGACGCTCCGCATGGGTATTAAGCCCTGAGGGTAGCCCACCCATACCGCGGCGGAAAGATCGGGAGTGTAACCCACGAACCAGGCGTCGGTGAAGTTGTCGGTGGTGCCCGTCTTCCCCGCCTGCGGTCGGCCGATGCGGGCCTCCCTGCCGGTGCCGTAATTGACCGCGTCCTGCAGGATCTTGTTGACGGTCTGGGCCAGGTCCTCCCTGAGCACCCTGACCGGCTGGGGGTCGTGCTCGTATATCACTTCGCCCTCGGAGTCGGTGATTCTGGTTATGGCGGTGGGTTCCACCCGCAGGCCACAGGTGGCCAGGGTCCCGAAGGCGCTCGCCATCTCCAAGGGGTTGACGCCGTGGGTGAGCCCTCCCAGGGCGATGGCGTACCGGGGCTCCAGGGGCGATTTTATCCCCATGGAACGGGCGATCTGGATCACCCGGTTGGGCCCCACGTCCATGATCAGCCGGGCGAAGACCACGTTCACCGAACGCACGGTGGCGGTGTAGAGGTCTATGGTCCCGTAGCTCCCTCCCCCCGCATTGCTCACCTTCCACTTGGTGCCGTCGGGCAGGGCGAGGGTGGTGGGGCTGGAATCGTAGGTCTTGTGCGGCGATATGCCCATGTTGAGGGCCGCCGCCAGCACGAAGACCTTGAACGCGGAGCCCGGCTGCCTTCCTCCCTGGGCCGCTATGTTGTACTGCTGTTGCGTGAAGTCCTTCCCCCCCACCATGGCCTTGATCTCGCCGGTCCTGGGATCCACCGCCACCAGGGCGGCCGACGGGTCGTTGGGGCGGTTTAGGGTGGAAGAGATGGCCTTCTCCGCGTATTCCTGCATCTTCAGGTCGAGGGTGGTGTAGACCCTCAGGCCACCCCGGAAGATGATGTCGTCGGGGGACTGGTTGCCGAATCGGGCCCTCAGCCGGTCGTTTCCGGCGAAGAGGTCGTAAAGGGATTTTTTCACGTATTCCACGAAGTAAGGCGCCACCGAGCTGGGAGGCTTTTCTGGTATCTCCTTGACCTCCACCGGCTTCGCCTTGGCCGCCGCGGCCTGTTCCTCGGTGATGTAGCCGAGCTCCGCCATCTTGTCCAGGACCAGGTTCCTCCTGGACCGCGCCGCTTCCGGGTTGATGTAAGGGGAATAGTAGTTGGGTATCCGGATCACGCCCGCCAGCAGGGCCGCCTCTTCCAGGGTCAGCTCCGACGGAGGTTTCCCGAAGAACGTCTCCGATGCCTTCTTGGCCCCGTAGCAGCCTTGGCCGAAGTACACGTCGTTGAGGTACATCTCGAGGATCTTTTCCTTGGTGTACTTCCTCTCCAGCTGGAAGGCCAATCTGGCCTCCTGGACCTTTCTCCAGTAGGTCCTCTCCCGGCCCGTCAGGGTGTTCTTGACGAACTGCTGGGTGATGGTGGAGGCGCCCTGGACCACCTTTCCCTGGACCACGTTGGTCCAGAAGGCCCGGGCGATGGCCATCCAATCGACCCCCTTATGCTGGTAGAAGCGCTCGTCCTCGATGGCCACCACGGCGTCCCGCAGGTAGGGGGAGATCTCGTCCAGGGAAACGTATTCGCGGTTTATCTCGCCGTGTAGCTCTGCCACCAGGGTTCCGTCGGAGGCGAACACCTGGGAGGTCAGGGCCATCCCCAGGTTCCGCAGGTCCTCCAGCCGGGGAAGGCCGAGGCCGGTGTAGAACCAGGCGAAGAACCCGCCCACCACCAGGGCGAAGCATATGAAGAAGATTCCCGTGATCCTGAAGAACACCCTCATCTTGTCAACGCACCCCGCAGCGGTTTTCTCGTGGGCGGATCGCCCTCGTCTTTGAAAGCCAGGAGTCGCCGCTAAACCGATTGTAAAGCATGGCGATGATGTATGCTCGTTTCTCTTTTCGCATTCCGCTTTTTCGCCTGCTCCCGATCACATCTGCCCGCCGTCCTCAGGGACGCTATCTCCTGTCATTTTTAGACGGCCCCGGGGACGTCGCGTATCCTCGCCCCGGCCATACCTGCCTTTCCGCGTCCATCAAAAGGGTATGGTGGGGATTTTCGGGACCGCTCGTCCCGTTCAGGCCTGTCCCCGGACCTCCAGCTACCGCCCGGTCCCGATTTGTCTCGCCCCGTTAGACCTATCCCCGGATCTCCAGCTACCGCCTGGTCCCGATTTGGGTTATCCTTTTGTGCGAGCTGAAGGAGGGAAGATGGGCCTTAACGCGGACCTGGATTACCAGATGGAGGTCATCCTCTCGGGGACGGTGGACTGCCTGCCCGAGGGAGAGCTTAGACAGAAGGTCGAGAGAGCCATAAAGGAGGACCGGCCGCTCAGGGTCAAGTTCGGGGTAGACCCCACGCGGCCAGACCTTCACCTGGGTCACGCGGTGCCCCTGAGGAAGCTCCGCCAGTTCCAGGACCTGGGCCATATCGCCATCCTCCTCATCGGCGACTTCACCGCCAGGATAGGAGATCCCTCGGAGCGGGACGTGATGCGGCCGCAGCTGTCCGCCGAGGAGGTCAAGAGGAACGCCGAGACCTACGCCCAGCAGGCTTTCCGGATTCTCGACCGGGATCGCACGGTCCTGGAGTACAACAGCCGCTGGCTCGCCCCCCTCACCTTCGAGGAGGTGGTGAGGTTGGCCGCCCACTTCACGGTGGCCCGCATGCTGGAGAGGGACGACTTCGCCCGCCGCTACGCCAGGAACGTCCCCATTGGGTTACATGAGTTCCTCTACCCGGTGATGCAGGCCTACGATTCCGTGGCCCTCAGGGCCGACGTGGAGATTGGGGGGACCGACCAGATATTCAACCTCCTGGCGGGAAGGGAGTTGCAGAAGGCCCTGGGACAGGAGCCCCAGAGCGTTCTCACCCTGCCGATCCTGGTGGGACTGGACGGGGAGAAGAAGATGTCCAAGAGCCTGGGAAACCACGTCGGCCTCACCGATCCGCCGGAGGAGATGTTCGGCAAGCTGATGTCCCTGCCCGACCCGTTGATGCCCGATTATTTCCGGCTCACCACCGCCATGGAGCTCTCCGAGGTGGAAGCCCTTCTCCTTGACCTGGAGGAGGGGCGACTGCATCCGGCCAAGGCCAAGAGGAGGTTGGCCCGGGAGGTGGTCGCCCTTTACTGGGGGAGCGAGGCTGCCGCCAGGGCCGAGGAGCATTTCGACCGCCTGTTCGTGGAAAGGGAGGTGCCCGAGGAGGTCCCCGAGGTCAGGGTCCACCCCGCCGAGCTGAGGGATGGGAAGATATGGCTACCTCGCCTACTGGTGCTGGCGGGACTGGCACCCTCCACCAGCGAGGGCCGACGCCTCATCGCCCAGGGGGGCGTGAGGTTAGGCGGGGAGACGGTGTCCGATCCGGATCTCGAGCTGGAGGGCGCCGCCCTGGACGGCCTGCTCATCCAGAAGGGGAAGAGGCATTTCCGCAGGGTTGTCCTGGAGAGGGGTTGATCACGTAAAGGCCGAGGCCTGCCGGACGGTGACTCCACCTGGCGCGGGATAAGCCGCGTTGCGGGAAAGGGCCGCATATCAGATAAAAATCCCGTTGGATTTTGCCGTTCATCTCGTTGACAGCCCCTATGCCCGGTGCTACCATCAATATTGGGTCATTGAAAGGCCGATGAACTTGGGAGGAGGCGGTATTCCGAAAGACAATAACAGTTGTAGAGAACAAGTCAATGATCGGAATGCCGCTTCGGCGGCTTTTAAATTGCCGCGAAAATGGCCTCAAATGACCGTTGACAGAAGCCCGGCAGGTTGCTACCTTGATTGATTGTTGAGCCGGTGAGAGCCTGGTTCCTTGAAAACTAAACAGCGTTTCAGGCGGAGAGTGAGCTCCCGTTTTCCAGGCGCTTTCCCCTGGAAAGCGCCGCGGCCGACGGAGCCTGGATGCCGAATGAAAGTAAGTCCGAAAGGACTGAGCTTTCATCGGAGAGTTTGATCCTGGCTCAGGACGAACGCTGGCGGCGTGCCTAACACATGCAAGTCGAGCGGATCAGTCCCTTCTCCTCGGAGAGGGGGCTGGTCAGCGGCGAACGGGTGAGTAACACGTGGGCAACCTACCCCGAAGACTG
>JBBFMI010000166.1:0-5017 GCA_037478635.1 Candidatus Geothermincolales bacterium
CATCAAGGGATGGTCGGTGACGTAAACGCCCAGCATCTCCTTCTCGTACTCCAGCAACTGGTCCTTCGGCATCTCCTCCTGTAGCGGCAGCGACTTCACCGGGTCCTCCAGTTCCTCGTCGCAGAAGAGGGAATCCTGGCCCATCTCTCGGCTCCGACATCTCTCCGCTGCCAGGTCAGCGACCTTTTCGTACACCTTCAGCAGGTGATTTCTCGGATAGCCGAAACAGTCGAAGGCTCCGCTCTTGATCAGGCTTTCCAGGGCCCTCTTGTTTAGGGACCCTGGCCCCAACCTCTCGCAGAAATCGAGCAGGGAACGATAAGGCCCCCCTTCCCAGCGCTGGGCAATTATCTTCTCCGCCGGGCCGTCCCCGATGTTCCGGACGGCTGACAGACCGAAACGGATGCCGTCTTCCACCGGCGTGAACTCCTTCAGGCTCTCGTTCACGTCGGGAGGAAGGACCTTTATGCCCATCTTGCGACACTCGTTGATGAACAGGGGAACCTTGTCCTTGTTGCCGCTCACGCTGCTCAGGAGAGCCGCCATGAATTCCCTGGGATAGTGGGCTTTCAGGTATGCGGTGCGATAGGAGATGACCGCGTAAGCCGTGCTGTGGGATTTATTGAAGCCGTAGTTGCCGAACTTCTCTATCAGGTCGAATATGGTCTCCGCCAGGTCCCTCGCGTAGCCCCGGGAGACCATGCCCTGCACGAATTTCTCTCGGTCCTTCTTAAGTTCCTCCGCCTTGCTCTTCGCTATTGCTTTGCGGAGGTTATCCGCCTCGGCCATGGTGTATCCGGCAAGCTCTACCGCGATACGCATGACCTGCTCCTGGTATACCAGTACGCCGTAGGTGGGTTTTAGGATGGGCTCGAGGTCGGGATGGATGTAGGTGATGGGGACTTTGCCCCGTTTCCGGTTGACGAAATCCTTCACCATCCCGCTTCCCAGCGGTCCGGGACGGTAAAGTGCCAGCACCGCTATGAGGTCCTCGAAGTTATCCGGCCTGAACTCCTGGAGCAGCGCCCTCATGCCCGGGCTTTCCAGTTGAAACACGCCTACCGTGTCTCCCCTCTGGAGCAGTTGGAAGGTCTTCGGGTCATCCAGGGGGATGGACTCGATGTCCAGCTCCTCGCCCCTCAGGTTGCGGATGTTATCCAGGGTGTCACTGATGACGGTGAGGGTGCGAAGGCCGAGGAAATCCATCTTGAGCAAACCTATATCCTGTATTGCCTCCATGTCGTACTGGGTGACCACTTCCTCCTCGGGTCCCCGGCGCTGCAGGGGCGTATAGTTGCTGAGCTCGTCGTGGGCGATCACCACGCCGGCCGCGTGGATGGAGTCCTGGCGGATGATGCCCTCCAGGTGCCGGGCGGTGTCGATGATCTTGCGCGCCAGCTCGTCCTTCTCGTACACCTCTTTCAGCTCGGGCGAGGTCGCCAGTGCCTCGTCGATGGTGATGTTGAGCACCTCGGGGACCATCTTGGCCAGGCGGTCGACCCGCCCGTACTCCACGTTGTAGACCCTTCCCGCATCCCTTATGGCCGCCCGGGCGGCCATGGTGGAGAAGGTAACGATCTGGGCCACCCGGTCCTCGCCATATCTACGGCTGACGTACTTTATGACCTCCGGCCTGCGACGGTAGCAGAAATCGATGTCTATGTCGGGCATGGTGCGGCGAGAGGGATTGAGGAATCGCTCGAAGAGAAGGTCGTACTTGATGGGGTCCACCGATGTTATGCCCAGGCAGTAGGCCACCAGCGAACCTGCCGCGGAACCCCTCCCCGGACCCACTACTATCCCGTTCTCGCGGGCGAAGCGTATGAAATCCCAGACTATGAGGAAATACCCGGAAAAGCCCATCTCCCTTATGACCGAGAGCTCGTACCGGAGCCTCTCCTCCAGCTCGGGGGTGATCTCCCCGTATCGCCGGGAAAGCCCTTCTCGAGCCAACTTCTCCAGGTAGCCGTCCAGGTCGTAACCTGCGGGCACCTCGTAGCGGGGGAGGAGATAGTTGCCGAACTCGATCTCCACGTTGCAGCGCTCCGCGATGAGGCGGGTGTTCTTCAAGGCCTCTTCGTCGTCGGGAAAGGCTTCCCGCATCTCTTGGTAGCTCTTGAGGTAGAACTGGTCGGTGGAGAACCTCAACCGGTTTTCCTGGTCCACGGTGGAGTTGGTCTGTACGCATAGCAACACGTCGTGGTAAACGTGGTCTTCCCGATCCACGTAATGGATGTCGTTGGTGACCGCCATGCCCACCCCCAGCTCCTGCGCTAGCTCGCGTAGCCCGGGGTTGATGGCCTTCTGTTCGGGAAGCCCATGATCCTGTAGCTCGAGGTAGAACCGGTCATAACCGTAGATCTCCAGCAATTCCCGGGCCGCGGCCTTTGCCCGCCCGTAGTCGCCCTCCACCAGGAGCGAGGGTATCTCGCCTTTTACGCACGCGGTGAGGCATATCACCCCTTCCGAGTGCTCCTTCAGGATCTCCCTGTCCACCCGGGGCTTGTAATAGTAGCCCTCCAGGAAACTGCGGGTCACCAGCTTCATCAGGTTCCGGTAACCCTGGTTGTTCTCGGCGAGCAGGAGGAGATGGTAGTTGGGGTCTTCCTTGGCCGGTTTCCTGTCGAAGCGGCTTCCGGGAGTGTAATATACCTCCACCCCTATGATGGGCTTTAGCCCCGCTTGCGTGGCCTCCTTGTAGAAGGGGATCACGCCGTACATGCCGCCGTGATCGGTGATGGCCAGGGCATCGTATCCCAGCTCCACCGCCCGGGAGATCATGGCCGGGATGCGAGCGGCCCCGTCCAGCATGGAATACTCCGTGTGATTGTGGAGGTGGACGAAATCGACGGCCATGTTGCCTCCTTGCCGGTTCACCCTTTCCCTATAATGATGGCTCCTGCGGCGATGTGCTGAAAGTCGTCATTCCGCCGCCCGCAGCTCTGTCCGCGCTGGATGCTATTATATGCCGGGCCGGGGACAGGCCAGGCTCCGGAAGGAGACCGCCTTCTTCTCGGAGAAGTGGCCTCATGGGAACGGCGATGTTAAACCGGTTTTCGGTAAAGTCGAGGGAACCGAGCCGTCTGTCAAGGGATTTCGGAGGATAACATGGGAAAACCGAGGCTCAGCTACACGGCTCTCAGCGCCTACGAACGTTGTCCCCTCTCCTATCGTTTCCAGTACGTGGACGGGCTGGCGCCCGAGGTTACGCCTCACCTGGTCTTCGGCCGGGCCGTTCACTCCGCCCTCCAGTGGTTCTACGACCGGGACGTGCCAGTGCCTCCCACCCTGGAAGAGCTGTTGTCCTACCTGGAGAGCTGCTGGAGCGAGGAGGGTTTCTCTTCCAGGGAGGAAAGCCTTCTCTTCCTCGATCATGCCCGGGAGGTGATATCCTGCTTCTACCGGCATAACGTGGATTCTTACCGGCTACCGGTGGCGGTGGAACACCGTTTCGAGCTGGATATGGGCGATATATTGCTGACCGGGGTCATAGACCGGGTGGACCGACACGAGGACGGCAGGTACGAGGTGCTGGATTACAAGACCAACCGCCGCCTCCCCGAGCTCAGCAAGTTGAAGGGGGACCTGCAGCTCCCCATATACCAGATAGCCTGTCGCCAGGTGTTCGGGATCAACCCCTCCAAGCTCACCTTCTACTTCGTGGTCCCCAATCAGCGTTATTCCACCCGACCCATGGACGAGGAATCCCTGAGAGTGGTTATGGCGAGGTTAAAGGAGGTGGGGAGCAGGATAGCGCAAGGCGAGTTCCCCGCCCGGCCTGGGCGGTTGTGCCCCTGGTGCGATTATTACGATATCTGCCCCGAGGGCCAAAGGGAGCCGTCGGGCGAGCAACCCCTGCTCGCCAGGTACCGGGCATTGCTCCGACGCAAGAGGGCGCTGGAGAAGATGATCGAGGAACTCGAGGAAGAGATGAGGGATCAGGGCCTCGCCTTCATCGACGGAGACGATGAGATTCCCACCGACCTTTGCTGAACACGCGGTTTGCCCTTGACCGAGAGGGCCTGGCAGAGGATTGCGCATGCAATTTTGGAGAGCGTGCCTATGCGTGGAGCATGAAAGTTCGTTTAGCTCGAGGCCGTTTTTCTGCCGTGATCGTTGCGGCCGGACCTGGATCTCCCTTTTTTCGGGATCAGCGACCAAGTGCCCGTTAACGAAAGGCGGTGACGACACCCCTGTTGCCTGTGGGAATTCTGGATTGGCACTCCCATCCCTTGCTGTAGGGGGGAAACAAGGATAACGGAAAAAAATGCCCTTGATGCGGGTCTAAAAGGGCCGTGCCTACCCCGGTCTCTTGTGCCAAGCCGCGCAGTAAGGGGGTCGGTAACGATAGGAAACCCTGCCATCCGATTCCGATCTCTCCAGTATGTTCAACCCCACCAACCTTTCCAGCTGCCCTCTGACCTGCTCTGGATCCCTCTTGATCCTTTCAGCGATCTCGTGAGCGTCGTAGGAAGCTCCCACGAAACGGTGGAAGAAGGTGATCAACTCCACCCTTACCACAGAATCGGGTACCCTGTTTCTTACGAGAAGCGAACCCCTTCTTCCCTCCCCATTCGTTCCGATCGGCATTTTTGCCTCCTTGAATTATTACCCTCGCGCTTCCCCCTCATGGGCACTCCTTCCCCTTTTTGTCGTTGCCCTCTAACTTTATTGGCAGCAAGTAAAACCGCCAGTAGCTTTTTTCCGCGAGCGGTATCTGAGGGGGTGTTTTCGGGCGAATATTGAAGGCGAGCGGGAAGCGACGAGTTGGCGGGGTCGCGGGACATCGTGACGTTTTCCGATAACTCGAGATATTTTGGCGATGACCATTCGGGAAGCAGGCGGATGACTTAACCTCTCGCTTTGGAACGGGAGGACGGAACCGATGGCCAGCAACACGCAAAGGTGGGGCACGAGTGGGGCGCAATAGCTACTGGATCCGCGAGACCGGGGCATCGCGGGCCTTGCCCTCCACCACGAGGTCATCGGGAACGATCTTCGAGAGCGCAGGAGCGGT
>JBBFMI010000167.1:0-4998 GCA_037478635.1 Candidatus Geothermincolales bacterium
CGCGCCCGCGTGACGAGGAAGAAGGGAATGTCTTAGGATCCGCTTCCCCGGGGTTTGCCCGATCCCCCTCGCGCGGACTCGCGGTTACGCCCCGTGTAATCTGCCCAACCCGGCACAGAAACCGTCGCCTCCTTGCACATGCCTCCGGGCGTCCGCGGTCCCGTGCTCCTGGTGGTTCTCCGGGCATAGATCTTTCTCGCCTTTTCTCGATGTTAGACCCGGAGATTCCTTGGCCGCCGGCTCGTGCACCCGGCTTGCCTCGACATCGACTTGGCCTATGCCCGAGCGGGAACAGTTCACGACGGCGGGTTTTCCGACCTGGCCGAGCGTTTCTCGAGCCTGGCATGAGGTACTCGGTTATCCCTTCCCGCGGGGCACGCCGGTGGAGAGGTCGTGCCGATGCGGGGTTGCCTTCCGGGGGATGGTGGTGTAAAGTGGTGTAAAGTGGTGGATAGTGGTTTGCCGATAATGGGATGTGGAGTGTCAGTGGAGGGCAGGAGTTCGAAATACCCGCCGGACCCGTTGAAGGTGGAGGAGAGGGAAGGCCTTGTTCCTGGGAACCCACGAGCACGCGCTGGATGACAAGGGAAGGGTCATAATGCCCTCCCGGTTCCGGCCCCAGCTGGAAGGGGGGGTGGTCATGGTCCCCTGGTTCGAGGACTGCGTGGCCATCTTCCCCCGGGAAGAGTTCCAGAGGGTCATGGAGAAGCTGGAGACCTTTCCCGAGGGCATGGAGGAAAAGCGGTTCCTGGAGAGGGTCTTGATGGGATTGGCCTACGAGGCCGTCCCGGATCGCCAGGGCAGGCTGACCATACCGCCCCGCCTGCGGCAGATAGCGGGCCTGGAGCGGGAGGTGGCCATAGTCGGACTGAAGAACCGGGTGGAGATATGGGACAGGGCCAGGTGGGAGGAGACCCTGGCCGTGGGCTGGGGCAAGAGCGGCGAGATGGCCAGCAAGATCGCCCAGCTCGGCTTTTAGTCGGTGAGCGGAGGGGAGACGACCTTGATTTTCTATCTCAAGAAGAACAGGAGATGGCCGCGATTGAGGGTTTCGCCCACGCTGTCCTTGTTGAAGACGGCTCGCCGTTGTGGGAGAGATGGCTGACGGCGGATATCGCCATGTCCCCGTCCTCCTGGCGGAGGCGGTCGGACTGCTCGATCCCCGACCCGGGGCCACGGTGGTGGACGCCACCGTGGGGGAGGGGGGGCACGCAGAGGCGATACTGGAGCGCATGGGGGGCAGGGGATGCCTGATCGGGTTGGACCGGGACGGAGAGGCCATCGAGAGGGCCGAACGGAGGCTGGAGCGTTTCGGGGACGCGGTGGTGTTGGTCCGATCGCCGTTCTCCCGCCTTCTTCAGGTCCTTCAGGAGATGGGCCTGGAGGGGGTGGACGGGATACTCTTCGATTTCGGGGTCTCGGCGCTGCAGCTGGAGGATCCCGAGAGAGGTTTTTCCTTTCGGTACCCGGGCCCTCTGGACATGCGCATGGACAAGGGGCAGTCCCTGGACGCGTGGAAGGTGGTGAATACCTATGAGGAGGGAGAGCTGGCGCGCGTTATCCGCCAGTACGGCGAGGAGCGTTGGGCTTCCCGTATCGCTCGGCGCATCGTCCTCGAGAGAGAGCGCTCGCCCATCGACACCACGGATCGACTGGCTGAGATTGTGAGGGAGGCCATTCCCGCCCCTGCCCGCAGGAGGGGTGGCCATCCCGCCAGGAGGACCTTTCAGGCCCTGCGGATCGAGGTGAACCGGGAACTCGAGGAGATCCAGGAGGGCTTGGCGGGGGCATGGCAGGCATTGAACCGGGGAGGCAGGTTGGTTTGCATTGCCTATCATTCGCTGGAGGACAGGCTGGTGAAGAGGTTCTTCGCGGAGCGAGCCGGGCGCTGCCGATGCCCGAGGGATGAGCGATGCGCCTGCGGGGGCCAAGAGCCGGCGCGCCTGCTCACCCACGGCGCCACGAGGCCCACGCCGGAGGAGATCTCCGCGAACCCGAGGGCCAGGAGCGCCCGCTTGCGGGCGCTGGAGAAGAGATGACGGGACAGTAGTCCGGAGGTGGCCGGCATGTCGCTGGCGGTGGAATGGAAGAGGGCATCGAGGCCGGATTGGACCCCGGGCACGACTCCGGGGGAGAGGAGGGGCAGGGACCTCTCGCTCATGGCCGAGAGGTCCAGGAGGTTCCGCATTCTGTCGAGGATTTTCTTTATCTCCATGTCCGCGGTGCTGTTGGCCATCACCGTGCTCTTCGCGGCCCTTCTGGTGCAGGATCTTGCCTCCCGACGCGAGATAAGGGCTCGGGAGATGGAGAAGCTCATCCAGCAGGAGAAGATCAGGCAGGAGGAGTTGAGGGCGGCGATCGCCGAGGCGGAATCGGTTCGGGAGCTGGAACGGGTGGCGGAAGAGGTACTGGGGATGGTGAAGGGAACCGACCCGGTGCGGGTGAAGTCGGAAGAACCGGGAGAGAGGGACGCCCTGCTCGGCGAAGCCACGGCCGGGCGGTGAACCGGAAGCGGCCGCTGGCCGCTTCTGGCCTATACGGAGGACGAGATGGCGAGAAGGCGCTGCAGGGATCTTCGCGTATTGAGCCTGGGGCTGGTCTTCATCCTCGCCTTCTGCTTGGTGGCGGCCAAGCTCGCTTACCTCCAGCTCGTGAGGGCCGAGGAATACCGGGGCATGGCCGAGGACCAGCGCAATCACCTGCTCGACCTGAAACCCAAGAGGGGAAGGCTCCTCGACCGCCACGGGGAAGTCCTGGCTTTCAGCATGGACTGCTTCAACGTCTATGCCATATCCTACCTGGTCAAAGACGTGCAAAAGGTGTCCTCGGAGCTTTCCCTGGTCCTCAAGGTGCCCCGACAGGAATTGGAGGAAAAGATTAGGTCGCGCAGGGGTTTCGTCTACCTGGCCCGAAGGGTGGACACCGCGGTGGCCGAGGCCATAAGGTCCAAGGAACTGGAGGGCATAGGCTTGGAAAAGGACAGCAAGAGGGTCTATCCCAACAACGAGCTTGCCTGCCACGTGCTGGGATACGTGGGCATCGACAACGTGGGCCTTTCCGGGCTGGAGTATCAGTACGAGCAGGTGCTCTCGGGAAAGCCTGGAAAGGCCGCCATGGAGCTGGACGCCCGGGGGGAGCCCATCCCGGGCGCGACCAGGATACTCGAGGAGCCAGAGGACGGAAGGGACATCACCCTTACCATAGACGCCCAGATCCAGCTGAAACTCCAGGATCAGCTCGAGAAGACGGTCAAAGAGACGGGTGCCGGTTGGGGGGCGGGGCTGATCATGGACGCCTGGACGGGGGAGATCCTGGCGATGGGCACGTATCCCGACTTCGACCTGAACCGGTATCCGGAGGTCAAACCCGAGGTCACCCGGAACCGGGTGGTGACCGACGCCTTCGAGCCGGGATCGGTCCTCAAGATCGCCACCGCCCTGGCTTGCCTGGAAAGGGGGGTGGTCTCTCCCGGCACCGTGTTCCACATCCCGGCGGAGTTGCGGGTGGGCGGTTACACCTTCAAGGACGCTCACCCCATGCCCAAGAGCGACATGACGTTCGACGAGGTCATAGCCCATTCCTCCAACGTGGGGACCATCAAGGCCGCCCAAGCGCTGGGCAAGGATAATCTCTATCGGTTTCTCGCCCGCGCGGGGCTGGGGCGGGTCACCGGCGTGGATTTCCCGGGGGAAAATCCGGGCAAGCTCCCTCCCCTCGAAGGATGGACCGAGACCACCCTTCCCACGGTGGCCATAGGGCAGGGAGTCTCGGTCAACCTTCTCCAGCTCGCCGTGTTGACCGCCGCCGTGGCCAACGGGGGCAAGGTGGTCCGTCCCCACTTCCTCAGGTCGGGAGGGGAGGATGAGGAGATCGACGAGGAAGAGGGAGGAGAGGTGATCTGCTCTCCCGAGGCGGCGGCTTCCCTTAGGAAGATGTTGGGGGACGTGGTGACCTTCGGCACCGGCACCCGGGCAGCCATGGTGGGATACAACTGCGGGGGCAAGACGGGGACCGCGATGAAGCCCTCTCCCAGGGGTGGATACACCAAGGATTACATCGCGTCTTTTTCCGGTTTCGCGCCGCTCGAGGATCCCCGGCTGGTGGCCGTCATCACCCTGGACGATCCCGGGCCGGCTTACGGCGGCCTGACCGCCGCCCCCTGTTTCGCGGAGGTCATGGAGTTCGCCCTCCAGAGGTTGGGGGTTCCCCTCTCCCTGGAGAAGGTCAACACCAGCGATGTGGCGGGCAGGCGTACGAGATGAGAGAGGCCATGCCGCGGGCCTCCGGGTGGCCTGGGAGGTATGAGATGTCGGTGGAGAAGGATCGGGAGGTCAAATTGGCGGACCTGGTGGAGGGGCTCGCTCCTCTCCGCCTCACGGGAGACCCCCATGTTTTTATCACCGGCCTGGCGTATCACTCCGGGCTGGTGAGGCCCGGGGACCTCTTCGCGGCCATCGAGGGCTTCGTCCGGGACGGACACGATTTTATCCCCGAGGCGTTGAGGCGCGGCGCGGCAGCGTTGCTGGTCAGGGAGGGGAGGGAACCCGCGCCAGAGGTCGCCCGCGGCGTTCCCGTCATAAGCTCCCCGGACACCCGCCTGGCCCTGGCCCTGCTGAGCGACCGCTTCTACGGTCATCCGTCCGGCGAGCTGCAGCTGGTGGGGGTCACGGGGACCAACGGGAAGACCACCACCGCCTTTCTGGTGGAGAAGATGGCCGCGGCCCAGGGGCTGAAGACCGGTCTGCTGGGAACGGTGACCTACCGAATCGGCGATAGGGAGTACCCAGTGGGCAGGACGACCCCCGAGTCGGTGGACCTCCAGAGGCTCCTGCGGGAGATGGCCGACGAGGGATGCCGGCTGGCGAGCATGGAGGTGTCCTCTCATTCCCTGGTCCTCAGGCGGGTGGACGGGTGCGATTTCCGGGTCGCGGTGTTCACCAACCTGACCAGGGACCACCTGGACTTCCACCGGAGCATGGAGGATTATTTCTCCTCCAA
>JBBFMI010000168.1:0-4988 GCA_037478635.1 Candidatus Geothermincolales bacterium
CCCCACCCGGGCGCTTCCATCCCGCCCTTTTCGTCTCCCTCGACTCCCTCCGGCACCCCATCCCTGCCCCGGCCGAGGAGATATACGTCGCCCCGACGGGGAAGCCTGCCCCTCACCACTTCCCGAACCTCGAGCAGCAGGTAGTCTCCCTCGTCCATGCCCCTCTGGGCCACCACCCGTCCCCTGACCACCACCTCCTCCTCGCCACCTCCGCGCCCGCGGTAACGGGAGGCCTCGATACCGCCCGCCAGCATGCCCAAGCACAGGAAAGCCAGGGTCAGAAGCACGGATATTCCTCCCCTTGTCCCTGTACGCTGGGAAAAGATGGAAAGCAGCGTGGACACGAAGACGGTAGTGAACGCCCAAGGCCCGGCAAAGCCCCGGAGCGCCAGGAAGGCACCCGCCGCGGAGCAGAGCCCCAGGCAGAGCAGGCGCATGCGATACAGGAGGACCCGGTTCATATCTCCACCCGGTCCCTGAGTTCCCGGAGCTTGCTCTCGCCGATTCCCCTGACCTTCTTCAGGTCCTCCAGCCTCCTGAATGGCCCCTTCTCCTCCCGGTACTCCACGATCCTGGACGCCAAGGTGGGCCCGATGCCCGGGAGTTTTTCCAGTTCCGAGGCCGGGGCTGTGTTTATGTTCACCCTGTCCGACTTAGTGCTTCCCGGAGAAAGCTGGCCCCTGCGGGGAACGTGGATCCCCTGTCCGTCGGTCAACCTCTGGGCCAGGTTGAGGCCCTCGAGGTCCGCCTCCGGCAAAGGGCCCCCGGCCCTCTCCAGCGCATCGGCCACCCTGCTCCCGGCGGGAAGGCGCTGTATGCCCGGGGACTTAACCGCGCCAGAGACGTAGACCACGATCTCCTCCGGCTCCCGTCCCTCCTCCACCTCCCCTGCCATTATCACTTCCACCTTTCCTTTTCCCGGTGAGCGGATCAACAGATAACCCGCGAACAAAAGGACCAGGGCCAGGGCTATCGCCGCGACCTGTTTCCAGCGGGGAAGGGCATTCCACCTATCCCTCAATTCATCCAGCTTCTCCAGCATCCTTTTCATCACCTCACTGACCGTTCCAGGGAAGATCCCACGCCATAACCGGCCAGGGGAGAACGTCATGCCGTCGCGATAAAAATAGCCTCGGTTTTCCTGGGCTCCCGGATTGATCCTCGGGATCAACTGGTGACCGGGAAGCGCCGGGGTGAGGAAAATGGAAATGCGCCCCATCAGGGGGATCCGGTAATCATCCGAGATCCCCGGGGATATACGGAAGACGAGTACCGACAATTGGGTATGGTTTCGCGGCGGGGTTAAGGATCTTAGAGCACGTCTGCCGCGCCTCCCCGATGACCCGGGGAGGCGCGGGACAAACGACGCCCTTCCTTGCCCTTTTCCCGCTGCCCCTCGGCGCGCCTACCTTCTTGAGCGCCACGGCACGCCTTCCCAGCCGGGCCTCGCCCGAGCCCGGCCGGTCCTGGAACTATCGCCCGCAGTCGTAAAACGAACGAAAAAAACGAACGTAGATTGGGAACAATCCCTCTTCATCCCCAGGAGGAGGGCACGATGGCTCCTAAAAACCACCAGCCCTGCCCCAGATCCCGCTGAACAACCCTTCCTGGTCGGGCCTCGCCCGAGCCCGGCCGGTCCTGGAACTATCGCCCGCGATCAAGCCTTATCCTCAAAACGTTCTCTTTTTCAGGCTATAGGTTCAGGCTATACGGTAAAAGGGGCACGCGCGATGCTACCGCCCATGCCCTCAATTCACCACGATGTTCACCAGTTTGCCGGGGACCACTACGACCTTCCTCACTTCTTTCCCCTCGATGAACCTCTTCACCTTGGGAGATTGCAGCGCTACCTCCTTCATCTGGTCCTCGGAGATGTCGGCTTCCACCTCGATGCGGTCCCGCACCTTCCCGTTCACCTGGGCCACCAGGGTGATCCTCTCCGACTTGGCCAGTTCGGGGTCGTATTCCGGCCAGGGCTGCTGGTGCACGCTGTACTCACCGCCCAGTTCCTCCCACAGCTCCTCGGCGATGAAGGGGGCGAAGGGCGCGAGCAGAAGGACCAACGCCCTTATGGCCGCGTGGCCCTCGTAGGTGTTGAACGCGTCGGGTGAGGTCTCCATTATCCGGTTCAGGCCGTTGGTGAACTCCATGATCGCCGCGATGGCCGTGTTGAAGGCAAAACGCTCGATGTCCTCGGTGACCTTCTTTATGGTCTTGTGGGTCAGGTGGCTAAGGTCCTTGAGCGCCTGGGACTCCTCCGGCACCGGCTGGGTCTTGAGGGTGAGCACCTCCAGGTATCGGTAGACCAGCCTCCAAACCCGGTGGAGGAAGCGATGGGCCCCGTCTATCCCGGCGTCGTTCCACTCCTTGTCGGCCTCGGGGGGGCCGAGGAAGAGGATGAACAGCCTCAAGGTATCCGCGCCGTACCTGTCTATGAACTGTTCAGGGGTGATGATGTTGCCCTTGGACTTGCTCATCTTGGCCCCGCCCATCACCACCATGCCCTGGCACAGGAGGTTGGTGAAGGGCTCCGGGAAATCCACCAGGCCCATGTCCATCAGCACCTTGGTGAAGAACCTGGAGTAGAGCAGGTGCAGGATGGCGTGTTCTATCCCCCCTATGTACTGGTCCACCGGCAACCAGTAACGGACCTTCTCCCGGTCGAAGGGGGCCTTGTCTTCCCGGGGGCTCGCGTAGCGCAGGAAATACCAGGACGAGTCGACGAAGGTGTCCATGGTATCCGTCTCCCGCTCCGCCGGCCCTCCACAGCGGGGACAGACGGTCTTCCGGAACTCCTCCGAGCGCTCCAGCGGCGATGGCCCCTCGAACACGAACTCCACGTCCTCGGGGAGGAGCACCGGGAGGTCTTCCTCGGGCACCGGCACCATCCCGCAGCGATCGCAGTAGATGATGGGTATGGGGACGCCCCAATACCTCTGGCGCGAGATCAGCCAGTCCCTGAGCCGGTAGTTCACGGCCCTCTTGCCGAAGCCCATCCGCTCCAGGTAATCGGGGACTTCCTTCGTCCTTCCCACCTCGCTGTCCAGTCCGTCGAAGGGTCCCGAGTTCACCATCACGCCCGGGTCTACGTAAGCGGCCTCCATGGTCTCGGGGTCCAGGTCGCGCTCGGGATTCTGGACGACTACCCGGATGGGAAGGCCGAACTTGCGGGCGAACTCGAAGTCCCTCTGATCGTGGGCGGGCACCGCCATCACCGCCCCCGTGCCGTACTCCATGAGCACGAAGTTGGCGGTCCAGACCGGCACCTCCTCCCCGTTAACCGGGTTGATGGCGTGGACCCCCAGGAAGACCCCGTCCTTCTCCACCTCCATGGAGGTCCTCTCGATGTCGGACACTCCCCGGAGCCTCTGGCGGAAGGCCTCCACGTCTTCCCGGTAGGGAGTGCCCTCGGTCAGCTCGTCCACCAGGGGATGCTCGGGTGCCAGCAAGAAGAAAGTGACGCCCCAGAGGGTATCCGGCCGGGTGGTGAAGATGGGCACCTGGTGCCCCGTCTCCTTGATGCGGAATACGACCTCGCAACCCTCGGAGCGGCCGATCCAGTTGCGCTGCATGACCAACACGCTCTCCGGCCACCCGGAGAGGAGCTCCATGTCCTCCAGCAGCCTTTCCGCGTAAGCGGTGATCCGGAAGAACCACTGGTTGAGGAGCTTCTTCTCCACCAGGGTGTCGCAGCGCTCGCACCGGCCGTCCACCACCTGCTCGTTGGCCAGAACGGTGCGGCAGGAAGGGCACCAGTTGGCCCTGGCCAGCGCCTTATAGGCCAGTCCGCGCTCGAAGAACTTCAGGAAGAACCACTGGGTCCACCGGTAATACTCGGGGGAACAGGTGGATATCTCCCGGTCCCAATCGTAGGAATAACCGAGCCTCTGCAAACCCTCCTTTAGCAGGCCGATGTTGTTGTAGGTGTAACGGGCCGGATGAACCCCTGACTTGATGGCGGCGTTTTCCGCCGGGAGCCCGAAGGCGTCCCATCCCATGGGATGGAGCACGTGATAACCCTTCCGGCGATAGTAGCGGGCCAGGACGTCCCCCAGGTTGTAATTGGCCACGTGCCCCATGTGGGCGGGACCGGAGGGGTACGGGAACATCACCAGGATATATTTCTTCTTCCCATCACCCTCGGTGGTCCGATAGATGCCCGTCTCCTCCCAGCGCCTGCGCCACTTCTCCTCTATCCTCGAGGGTTCGTATCTCTCTTCCATCTGCGATCCCTTCCGTCCACGCCTCTCCGACGAAACCCATACGGAACCCGTCAGACCGAAAACCCGGAGCCAGAACGGCTACTAACCAGAAAGGCCTTCGCCCTGCCGAACAAGGGCCCAACCCCGTACATCTCCCTCCCCGCTTCTTGCTTAAAGTTAATGGATAAGGTGCACGGACACAAGGGAAGCCGAACCAACGGGCCACCCCGGGAAGCTCGGATGCCCAACTCGTCATCATCCCGGTCAGTCCCCCGATATGCACGGCAAGGATCCTCTCCTTTCCCCGGGACCCTGGGAACCTGGAAACCCGGCCACGGTCTCTCTTCAGTGCCTGGCCACTTCCCTCGATTGAGGGACTGGCCTCTTCCCTCGACCGTATTATATAACATGTATAAGTTATTCATTTTAAGTATAATCTACCTGGGTGACGGAAAGTCCCTTTTCCGTTGAAAGGAAGTGAAGCCGAAGATCTCTCACAATTTTCCATCCCCGAGGTCCCAGCACTCTCCTTCCTCCCGCTCCCGGGCCCCGGTAAGTGGCCGGCTGCAATAACACCAGGCACGGTTAAAACGGGAGGCGGTGGAAAAAAGGCGAATGTCACGGAGAGCCACCATCCCCGCCACGAGCCTCACGTGCCCGAACGGCCATCACGCACACGAGGCAAAAGCTTTGTGGTGCCTTCACGACACCCGGACTTGGAAGAAACGAGGCGCAATGCCACGGTGAGCAACCGTCCCCGCCACGAGCCTCACGTGCCCGAACGGC